>JAQGJY010000129.1 GCA_028290325.1 Tardiphaga sp. | reverse complement strand
CTCACCTCATCCCATCCCGCACCATATAGCCGGCGCCGCGGATCGTATGCAGCAGCGGGCGCTCGTAGCCCTTGTCGATCTTGCCGCGCAGGCGCGAGATGTGGACGTCGATGACGTTGGTCTGCGGGTCGAAATGATAATCCCACACGTTTTCCAGCAGCATGGTGCGCGTCACCACCTGCCCGGCGTGCTTCATCAAATATTCGAGCAGACGAAATTCGCGCGGTTGCAGCGTCAATTCGTCGGTGCCGCGCGTGACGCGATGCGACAGCCGGTCGAGTTCGAGGTCGCCAACCCGGTAGCTGGTTTCCTCGGCCGGGCCGCCACGGCGGCGTGACAGCACCTCGACACGCGCCAGCAGCTCGGCGAACGCATAAGGCTTTGGCAGATAATCGTCGCCGCCGGCGCGCAGCCCCTTGATGCGGTCATCGACCTGCCCGAGCGCGGACAAGATCAACGCCGGGGTGCGATCGCCCTTGCCGCGCAACGCGCCGATGACGGACAGCCCGTCGCGCTTCGGCAGCATGCGGTCGATCACCAGCACGTCGTAATCGCCGCTCTCGGCGAGCGCGAGGCCTTCTTCGCCATCACCGGCGAGATCGGCGACATGGCCGACCTCGCGAAACGCCTTGACCAGATAGTCGGCGGATTCGCGGTCGTCTTCGATGATGAGGAGACGCATCTGGGTGTCGGATTCGCTCACGGTCACTGGCTTTCTGCCACCATGCCGTTGCGCTCACCCGCACGCAAGGCGGGCCGGCGACGGCTCAAATGAAGCGGGCGGCAGGATGGGGGAGATCCTGCCGCCCATCATCCCCTGCGACGGAGGGGGGCGGATCTATCGCAGGGTAGCTGTGGAGGACGGGCTTGCGCCCGCCCTCCGGGAGAGGCCGTCGACGGGGGCGATGATGCCAACGACGCTCTCCGTTCCTTCAACGAGGCCAGAAATTAGCCTTTGCCGATCGGCACCGCGACGAAGCGGGATGAACCGCCCGAGCGAACCCGCATCAGCACGCTGTTCTTGTTGTCGGTCCGCGCCGTGGTCAGCGCATCCCGGACATCACCGGCGCTGGCGACCGTCTTGCCGCCGACTTCGAGGATGACGTCGCCTTCCTTGAAGCCGCGCTCGGCCGCCGCGCTCTTCGGATCGACTTCGACCACGACGACGCCGTCCTTGCCGGCGCCGGCCACGGTGGCGGATGGCGCCAGCGTGAGACCCAGACGCGGCACCTGCGTGTCGGCCTTCGGAACCGCGCGTTCGCCGTCGGTGTCGGCCTTGGCCTCCTTCTGCGCGTTCGGCAACACGCCGAGCGTCAGGTCGAGCGTCTTCTCCTTGCCGTTGCTCAGCACGTTGAGCTTGACGGCGTTGCCGGGCGCGAAGCCGCCGATGGTGCGGGCGAGCTCGCGGGCATCCTTGACCGGCGTGCCGTTGACGGCGGTAATGACGTCACCCGATCTGATGCCGGCCTTGGCCGCCGGACCGTCCGACTGCGGCTCGGCGACGAGCGCGCCTTCCGCCGTCTTGAGGCCGAGGCTTTCGGCGATCTCCGGCGTCACCGGCTGGATCTGGACGCCGATCCAGCCCCGGCTGACCGAGCCCTTGTCCTTGAGCTGCGCGACCACGGTCTTCACCGTCGAGGCCGGAATCGAGAACGCAATGCCGACGCTGCCGCCGGATGGCGAATAGATCGCGGTGTTGACGCCCATCACTTCGCCCGAGACATCGAAAGCCGGTCCGCCGGAATTGCCCTTGTTCACGGGCGCGTCGATCTGGATGAAATCGTCATACGGGCCATTGCCGATATCGCGGCCCGAGGCCGAGACGATGCCGGCCGTCACTGTGCCGCCGAGACCGAACGGATTGCCGACCGCCAGCACCCAGTCGCCGATGCGCGGCTTGGTCTCGGAAAGTTTCGCGAACGGGAAATCCTTGCCCGCGTTCTCGACCTTGATGAGCGCGATGTCGGTGCGCGCGTCGGCGCCGATCACCTTCGCGGAATAGGTTTTGCCGTCATCGAGCGTGACCTCGACCTTGTCGGCGCCGTCGATGACGTGATTGTTGGTCACGGCATAACCATCAGGCGTGATGAAGAAGCCCGAGCCCTGTCCGCTGACCTGACCGCCGCCGCGATTGCCGCCGCGCGGGCCGCCGCGCATGCCAGGCGGCATGCCATCCGGACCGCCGAAGCGCTTGAAGAAACGTTCCATCGGCGACCCCGGCTGGAACGGTGAATCTTCGTTGTTGCTGGTCTCGTCCTTGTCGGCCTTCTCCGTCATCTTGACGCGAACCGAGATCACCGACGGCTTCACGCGTTCGACGATGTCGGCGAAACCGATCGGCTGCGCGACCTGCTTGACCTGCTTATCGACCTGCGCGTGCGCGGGGGTCGTGAACATGTCGAGCGAATGCGGCGCCGGGCTCAGGCCGTAGCTGGCGAAGCCGAGACCGGCGACGACGGATGTCATCAGCGCGATCTTGCGGGCAGAGAACAGCGAGCGCTTCGGGGTTTTGTAGGAAGGCAGGTGCGAAAGTTCGGTGGGGCGTTCGGTCATGCTGTCATCTCCAGAGGCCAGGTCGGCGATGCGTCGATTCGGGCGACGCATCTGATAGGCGGAAGATGGGGTGCGTCGCCTTACCGCGCGCTGGCGGGGGCATTAAATGTTGGTAATAAACGCCGTGGCGGGATGTCTCAGGACGGATTGTCCCGCTCGCCCAGCAGTCGCCGCACGCGCGCTTCCTCGTCGGCCGTCAGCGCCAGATCGCGCGGATCGGCTTTGACCGAGGCGCGAACCCGGCGACGCTGATGGATCCACAATGCGGCGCCGCCGCCGACCAGTGCCAGCGGCGGCAACAGCCACAGCAGCAGCGTATGCGGATTGAAGCGCGGCTTCAGCAGCACGAACTCGCCGTAGCGGGCGACGAGAAAATCCAGCACCTTGCCGTCGCTGTCGCCGGCGGAGATGCGCTCGCGCACGAGCAGGCGCAGATCGCGCGCCAGCGGCGCGTCGGAATCGTCGATCGACTGGTTTTGGCAGACCATGCAACGCAATTCGCGCGACAGGTTTCGCGCGCGCGATTCCTGCGTCGCGTCGGGCATCACCTCATCGGGTTGAACGGCGCGACCCGGCGAGGTCAGCACCAGAAACGCAACGACGAGCGCCTGCGACATCTGACAAAAATATCGCTTATTGCGATATGGGGACATGAAGGCGATCTCCTGTTCGGCTGCCGCTTTGTCGCAATTGCGCAAGTTACAACCGACGGTGAGAGAGCGGATCCAAAGCGCCTGAAGCACTATGCGGCCACTAATCACGGCGACGTCAAGAAACGTCAAGGTCGCCCGGGTGCGAGACTACGGGTCGGTGATCGGCGGGCCATCGTCGTGGATCGAGCAAGACACCATCCTGGTTTTGGCGCGCCGGTAGCTACTCCGCCGGTTGCAAGCCGCGGGCTTGCTTGGCCGGCTTTGGCGCGCCGACGCGAAGGCGACGATCGGACAGCGACAGCAGCCCGCCGAACGCCATCAGCAGCGGACCGAACCAGATCAGCAGCACCAGCGGTTTATGATAGATGCGGACCGACTGGCCGCCATCGGCGGTGACTTCGCCGAGCGACACGTAAAGCTGGCTGAAGCCGCGCGTCAGCAGCGCCGCTTCCGTCGTCGATGACGCCCGCGCGGTGAAGTTGCGCTTCGACGGCGTCATGACGCCGATCTCGTCGCCGTTGCCGTTGCGCACCGAAAAGGTCGCGATCTGCGCGCGGAAATTCGGGCCTTGCTGCTGCGTCAAACCATCGAGCCGCAACGCATAGCCGCCGACGGTCGCGACGCCGCCGGGCTTCAGCGCGCCGATATATTCGGTATTCCATGTCGTCTCGCAGACGATGCCGATCAGCGCCACGCCGACGCCGGCATGCGCGAACACCGTGCCCCATGTGGCGCGCGGCAGGCCCTGGGCGCGGCGCATCGCCGTCGCGAACGGCGCCCGAAACAACTGCGTGCGCTCGACCAGATCGCTCAGCGCGCCGCCGATCACGAACACCGCCAAACCGATCGCCAACGGCGCCAAAGACGCGCCGCCTGACGTCCACGCCCACAGGACGGCCATCGCGATCAACGCGGCGATGGCCGCTGCCATCAGTCGCTGCGACGCGCCGGCGATATCGCCGCGCTTCCACGCCAGCAATGGCCCGAATGGCATCGCCAGCATCAAAGGCACGAACAGCGGCGCGAATGTCAGATTGAAAAATGGCGCGCCGACCGAGATCTTGTCGCCGCTGACGACCTCGAGCGCGAGCGGATACAGCGTGCCGATGAACACCGTGGCGCAAGCCGTGGTGAGAAACAGGTTGTTTAGCACCAGGGCGCCTTCGCGCGAGAGCGGCGCGAACAGCCCGCCTTGTTTCAGCGCCGACGCGCGCCAGGCATAGAGCGCCAGGCTGCCGCCGATGAAGACGCACAGAATCAGCAGGATGAACACGCCGCGCGTCGGATCGGTCGCGAAGGCATGCACCGACGTGAGAACGCCGGAGCGGACCAGGAAGGTGCCGAGCAGCGACAGCGAGAACGTCAGGATCGCGAGCAGGATGGTCCAGACCTTCAGCGCGTTGCGCTTCTCCATCACCACGGCGGAGTGCAGCAACGCGGTGCCTGACAGCCACGGCATCAGCGAGGCGTTTTCGACCGGATCCCAGAACCACCAGCCGCCCCAGCCGAGTTCGTAATAGGCCCAGTACGAGCCCATCGCGATGCCGAGCGTCAGGCAGATCCACGCCATGAGCGTCCACGGCCGCACCCATCGCGCCCAGGCCGCGTCGATACGGCCCTCGATCAGCGCCGCGACGGCAAAGGAGAATGAAATCGAGAAGCCGACATAGCCGAGATAGAGCATCGGCGGATGCACCGCGAGGCCGATATCCTGCAACACCGGATTGAGATCGCGGCCTTCCAGCGGCGGGTTGAGCGTCCGCAAGAACGGGTTCGAGGTGATCAGAATGAACAGATAGAACGCGGTCGCGATCCAGGCCTGAACCGCCAGCACGTGGGCGCGCAAGGACAGCGGCAGGTTGGCGCCGAACGCCGCGACGAGGCCGCCGAACAGCGCGAGGATGCTGACCCACAGCAACATCGAGCCTTCGTGGTTGCCCCACACGCCGGTGATTTTATACAGCAGCGGCTTGAGCGAATGCGAGTTCTCGACCACGTTGACGACGGAGAAATCCGAGGTCACGTAGAGCGCGGTCAGCGCCCCGAACGACACCAGCACGAACAGCAATTGCGCCAATGCCGCCGAGCGCGCGACGGTCATCAACGCGGCATCGCGAACATAGGCCCCGACCACCGGCACGGTCGCCTGGATCAGCGCCAGCGCCAGCGCCAGAACCAGCGCGTAATGGCCGACCTCGGCGATCATTGCGTGACCACCGGCTTGGGTTGCGCGGAATCACTGACTCCGATCACCGGCTTGCCGTCGGCGCCTTCCTGCCAGCGCCCCTGCTTCTTCAAGGCGTCGGCGACTTCCTTCGGCATGTAGTTTTCATCGTGCTTGGCCAGCACGGTGTCGGCCTTGAACACGCCGGCGGGATCGATCGCGCCTTCGGCGACGACGCCCTGCCCCTCGCGGAACAGATCCGGCAGAATGCCCTTGAACGTCACCGGCAGGGTCGCGCTGCCGTCGGAGACGGTGAACGACACCGCGAGGTTGTCGCCGCGTTTCAGCGACCCTTGCTCGACCATCCCGCCGAGACGAAACCGCGTGCCAGGCTGAATCTTTTTCTCGCTCACCATCGCCGGCGTCGAGAAGAACACGATGGAATCGCGCAGCGCGTTCAGCACGAGCCCGGCCGCGATCGCGAGCACGCAGAGCGCGCCGCCGATCATCGTCAGTCGTCGTTGCTTGCGCGTCATCGAAAACCTTTTGCTGTCTGCATCACGTCGTCCGAAAACCGCTTCGCACCGTCGGCGTCATGCTTATCCATTCAAGCCGAGCGACTTCACCCCGTCGTCCAGCCGCTTCAAGCCGTCGGCGTCGGCGCCGAGCGCGGCGCGGGCGTCGCCCTCGGCGCGCTTGGCCTGATCGCGATCGCCTAGCACCATATAGGCACGCATCAGCCGCAACCACCCCTCGACGTCGCTGCCGTCGGCCTTTAATCGCGTCGCCAATCCCTCGACCATGCCGCGAATCATCGCGGTGCGATCGCCCTCGTTCATGCCGCTCGCGGCCGCGATCGCGTCCTGCGACGGCGGCGGCATCGCGGCGCCGCCGACCCGGGCCAGCGCCTGCTGCACGACTGTCCGCCACTGCGCGTCCGGGCCTGCCTTGGCAAGCATCGCGCGCCAGATCGCCGCGGCGTCCGCGCCGCGCCCATCCTGTTCAGTGGCAAGGCCAAGAAAATACCGCGCCTTCGCGTTGTCGGCGTCGAGGGCCGCGGCACGCTCGAATTCCGTCTTGGCGTCCGAGGTCACCACACCATTGGCGACGCCGGTCAGCGCCTCGCCGAGATCGGCGCGGCGGTCGGAGGTTTCGCCGGCATAGGTGATGGCGTTGCGATAGGCCCGCGCGGCATCCTCGTAGCGATCAAGTTTGGCCAGGACCGGGGCCAGCACGGTCCAGCCGCGCCCGTCGGTCGGGTTCTTTTCCAGATGCGCCTCGACCTGCGCGACGAGATTGTCCATCGGTTGATTGACCGTGGCGGGCCCGCGCCGCGCGGCCACCGGAACGTCGGCCATGTGGGGCGAGCCGAGCGGCAGATAAAACGCCGCCGCCATGGCCGGCAATCCGACGAGCGCCAGCACCGAAACAACGCGGCGAGACCCGAGGCTGACGCCGGACGGTGCATCGCGCGTGCTGTCGGCGGCGGTCAGCAGCCGACGCGAGATTTCGACGCGCGCGGCATCGGCGTCCGGCTTCGCGATCAGGCCGGCGCTGACGTCACGCTCGATCTCGGCGAGTTGATCGGTATAAATCACCGTTTCGCTGCCGCTGATCAGGGCGCGGCTGCCGCGCCCGAGCGGCCATAGCACGGCGAACGCCGCGGCAGCCGTCATCAACGCGAACACGAACCATAGCGTCATCGTCTGTCAGGTTCCGGCGGGAGTGCGCAAGGATACCGGAATTCCGGCATCGCGTCGCCGGGTTACACCATGCGGACCCGGGCGGCGCAATTGACAATCGTGGCAACGGAACCGGCCGACCATCAGCCGGCGCGGACCGGCTTGCGTTCGTCGGCCAGGGCGTTGTCGGCGGCACGGGACATCAGGGTCGCGTAGTCGCGGCCGAACATCACCTCGCAAAACCGGATCGCGGCCTGCGCCTGTTGCTGGCGGAAGGGCCGGACGACCGGGTCGCACTGCCGCAGCGATTTCACCAGGGATTCGGTCGAGGTCTCGATATAGCTTTGCAGGTCGGAATAGGTCCGCAGCGTGACCTCGTTGATCGCCAGTTCGCTCGCGAACGACCGGCACATCGCGACGAAATCGATCAGCGCGGCGGTTTCCTCGATCTCGACCGGGTCAAGCCGAGAGGTGGCGGTGACGTCGCGATCGGCGCGCTGCCGCAACAGCCGGCGGACCCGGCCGGGCACGCTGTCGATCTCGAACTTCAGCGTGTCGGACATATCGACGCGCAGCAACGCCAGCTGCTTGCCCCACGGCGTGTCCTTGCGGATGTCGAGTTCGGTGCGCAGCCCGCGCACGCCATCATGCACCGCCTTGACGAGGTCGCCGGCATTGCCGAACTGGCCGCGTTTGATATCGGCGCGCAACGTCGCCACGATCTGCGACAGTCCCTGAATGACGATCGTCACCGCGACACCATAAGGATGCGCGGCGACGCGCACGGCATCGTCGGTGAACGCCGCGCGAGTCGCCATGCGGATGATCTGCCAGGGGGCCGACAGCCGCGCCATCGCGATGCGGAACGCGAACGGCAGCAGGTGCGGGGTCTGCAACGCGGGCCCCATCATCGCGGTGACGGACGCGATATGGGAATCGTCGAAGGCGCGAAAATGGCCGGGCAGCTTGGCGGCGAAGGCGTCGAGCGTGTCGGCCGAAGCCAGCACGGCGGCGATCGACGGCAGATCGTCGAGCGCGCTCGCCTGCGCGATTCGTGCCAGCGCGCGCCGGCTGTCGGGCCCGGTCAGCATCGTCTGGATGCACTCCGACACCGTCATCCGAAACATGCGCGCGACCGAGACCAGGTCCTTGCCCTGAGCCGAGGCGACTGCCGAGACGAACGCGCGGGCGGCGTCGGGCGCACCCTCGCGGGCCACCCAATTCCACACCAGCGCCAGCGAATTACGATGGATCTCGCCCGGTCCGACGGTGCCGTCGGTGTCGGTCAGGAACGGCTCCAGCGGCTGAAACAGCAGCCGTGCCGGATCGTTATAGCGAGGCGACAGATTCTCGTCGGGGGCGCGGACGATCTTGCGTAATTCGCCGAGCACGAAGCTGGCCACCGCCGCATCGTCGCCGCGTTCCAGCGAGCGCTCGAATTCGCGGATCAGCAGCGCCTGCGCCTGGGGCGGCAGTTGCGTGAGGTAGGCTTTCAATCGCTCGGCAGACGACTGGCTCATCATCCAAATCCGCACGAGGTGATCGGCGCGCGATGCCTTCATCGCCGCGCAAGACGTGCACATGATGGAATAGCATTGTCAGCGTTAAGAAGGGTTGAAGGCCGTGCGACCGCTCGGAAAACGCAACTTGACGGTGTTATGCCGCCGGGAGCGCCAGTTCCGCGCGCAGGCCGCCGCCCGGCGCCGCCCCGAGCGTCAGACCGCCGCCGTACAGCGCCGCCAGATCGACGACGATGGACAGCCCCAAACCGGACCCCGGAATGGACTCATCCAGCCGCTGGCCGCGCCCGGAGACCTTGGCGCGCTCGTCCTCCGAGAGGCCGCGTCCGTCATCATCGACGATGATCCGCAATTGCGCGGCGGTGTCGGCCACCGCCGGCGTCACCGCAACCTCGATCCGGACCTGCGCCGCCGCCCATTTGCAGGCATTGTCCACGAGGTTTCCGACCATCTCCTCCAGGTCTTGCTTCTCGCCGCGAAACCGCGCGGTCTCGTCGAGCGCGGTTTCGATCGTGATGGCCCGGTCGCGATGAATCTTTTCCATCGTGCGCTGCAACGCCGCGACGACCGGGGCGACCTCGGTGACGGTCGCGATCACCGTCAGCCGCGCCGCGATCCGGGCACGTTCCAGATGATGCGTGACCTGATCGCGCATCACGCCGGCCTGTTCCAACACCTTCGCCGCGAACGGGTCGTTGCCGCGTCCCGCCGCCTCGTTGACGATCACGGACAACGGCGTCTTGATCGCATGGGCGAGATTGCCGACATGGGTGCGGGCGCGCTCAACGATTTCGCGATTGGCATCGATCAACGCATTGGTCTCGCGCGCCAGCGGCGCGATCTCGACCGGAAACTCGCCCTCGAGCCGTTCGGCGCGGCCGGAGCGGATCGCCGCGATCGACTCGGACACGCGCTTGAGCGGCGCGAGGCCGAAGCGCACCTGAAAGATCGTCGTCAGCACCAGCCCGATCGACAGCGCCAGAAACGTCCCGGCCAGATAATAGTCAAAGGTCCGGGTTTCCTCGACGATCTCGGTCGCATCGCCGGCCACCGTCACGATGAATGAGCCGTCGCTGCCGAGGTCGATCGGCCGCTCGACGAGACGCAGGTTCTGGTTTTCCGGCCCGTCCGCATAGCCGACGCGGATCCCGGCCGTGGTCAGTTCGATGCCCTGCTCCTCCAGCCGCGGCAGCTTTTTGTCCCACAGCGAGCGCGACGCCTTCACGTCGGGCTTTTCCGCGTCGACGCGGGCGATCTGCCAATACCAGCCGGACAGCGGCAGTTCGAACAGCGGCTCACCGAGCGACTGAAACTGGCGGTCTGGCGGATCGTCCGGCGAGCCGACCTCGGCGACCAGCGTGCGAAGATAGAAATTCAGCCGCCGATCGAACGCGCGCTCGGACGACTGCCGATAGACCGACGACAGCACGATGCCGGTGAG
The DNA here is from genome assembly GCA_028290325.1 of Tardiphaga sp. Taxonomy (GTDB): domain Bacteria; phylum Pseudomonadota; class Alphaproteobacteria; order Rhizobiales; family Xanthobacteraceae; genus Tardiphaga. Next base: position 1,639 of record JAQGJY010000129.1, on the reverse strand, counting down.
AACGAGAATCACCACCACCCAGGCGGTGGCTGAGAGAAACAGGCGGGTGGCGAGGGAGCTTTTGCTAACGTGCATCAGTCGGTGGCGTCAGCAGATAACCGAGCCCGCGCACGGTCTGGATGATATCGACGTCGAGCTTCTTGCGAACCCGGCCGACGAAGACCTCGATCGTATTCGAATCGCGATCGAAATCCTGGTCATACAGATGCTCGACCAGTTCGGTGCGCGATACCACGCGGCCGCCGTGATGCATCAGATAGGCCAGCAAACGATATTCGTGCGACGTCAGCTTGATGTGATTGCCGTTGACGCTGACGCGGTTGGTCCGCGTGTCGAGCACCACCGGCCCACATGTCAGTTCGCTCTGGGCGTGGCCAGCGGCGCGGCGCAACAGCGCCCGGATGCGCGCCAGCACCTCTTCGAGATGAAACGGCTTGGCCACGTAATCGTCGGCGCCGGCGTCGATGCCCTGAACCTTGTCGCTCCAGCGATCGCGCGCCGTGAGGATCAGCACCGGCATGATCCGGCCGTTGCGCCGCCACGCCTCCAGCACCGAGATGCCGTCCATCTTCGGCAGGCCGATATCGAGCACCACGGCGTCATAGGGTTCGCTGTCGCCGAGGAAGTGTCCCTCCTCGCCGTCGAACGCGCGATCGACCACATAGCCGGCCTCGTTCAGCGCGGTGGTGAGCTGGCGGTTCAGATCGGGATCGTCTTCCACGACGAGCAGGCGCAAGGTCGTCTCCGGGTTGGGTGGCGCTAGCATGTAGCATGCGCCGCCGCCGCGTGAACGCGCCATGAACGGCGCGCTAGCTCTTTTTCGCGACGGACTTAACGAACTTGGCGACCAGTCCCGGCGCGTCCCGTCCGGTGATCGCCGAGACCTTTTCGCGGGTCCGGCCGCTGACATAAACGCCGAGCACGCCAAAACGGAAGCCCCAATACGTCACAAACAGGGCCGTCGCGCCGATCAGGGCGTTGATGGTCTGGATGTCTCCGGTCCAGAATTCGTGCATCAGGATGATCCACAACGCCGCGCATTCGAAGGTCAGCTCGAAGGCGTAAAGCGGTCGCCACCAGCGCTGCAACGGGTCGTCGCTGGCGATTTCGGCGCGGATCGTGGCCTGCGTCTCGCTGATGGCGACGCGCTGGGTTTCGGCCTCGGCGCGGATCGCTTCGGCCCACTGCGTCTCCGCTTGCGCCAACATCGCCGGATCGGCGGTCGGCAAGCTCGCCTGCACGGCCGCCGGCGTCGGCGCGGCGGAGCCGAGCGCGGTGGCGAGAATGTGTCCGGCCGCGCCGCCGAGCGGTCCGCCCAAAGCGGTGCCCAGCATTGGCGCGCCCAGTGAGATCACCTGCTTCGCGAGATCGCTCCAGTCCATTATGTGTCCTTCCGAAAAGCCGAGATGATCGCCGCGATCAGGCGCGACAGACCCGCGGGCGCCAGCGGCGGCGCGTCAGTGACAGACGGCGTGTCAGAGACGGGCGTGGCAGCGACGACAGGGGCCTGGGCGACCAACGGCGCATCGCCCAGGGCGGCGCGCCATTTGGCCAGCCATGCGCGCCGCTCCGCCAGGCCGATGGTGCCGCCGTTCAGACGCCGCGTGACGTTGAGAAGGTCGTCGGCCTTGGCAAAAGC
>JAQGJY010000127.1 GCA_028290325.1 Tardiphaga sp. | reverse complement strand
CGCCCGCCGCACGAATTGTTGCCGGCCATGCCGCCGATCGTGGCCCGCGACGCGGTCGAGACATCGACCGGGAACCACAGCCCGTGTTTCTTCAGCTGTCGGTTGAGGTCGTCGAGCACGATGCCGGGTTCGACGACGCAGCTCCGCTTCGCCACGTCGAGCGAAACGATCTTGTTCAGATGCTTCGAGACGTCGATGACGAGGCCGTCATTGACGGTCTGGCCGCATTGCGAGGTTCCACCACCGCGCGGCGTCACCACGCGGCCGGCGTCCCGCGCGATCGCCATCGCCATCAGCGCATCGTCGATGGTGCGCGGCACCACGACACCGGCCGGCATGATCTGATAGAAGGAGGCGTCGGTCGCGTAGCGGCCGCGATTGAACGGATCGAACAGCACGTCGCCGGAGATGTCGCGCCGCAGCCGCGCGGCGAGTGAATCGTCGTTGCCGCTACGAGGCATCGGCCTGTTCGCGCATGAATTCGCACACCGCGTCGCGTTTCGTCTGCATATGCGCGTACATTAGCAATCCCAGTTCTTCACCAGCCCGGCGGCGCAGCGCATCGATCATGCCTTCATGCTCGCGCATCGCATCGCTCAGGCGGTCGCGATTCAGCAGATTGGCCGAGAAGCGCAACCGGCGGATCGCGGCATTGGCGCTGGCGTAATTCGCGGACAGCACGGGATTGGCGGCAGCATCGACGATCGCGAGATGGATCATCTGGTTGAGGCGGAAGTAATCCGTCAACTCGCGCCGCAGATACGCGGCGTACATCTCCAGATGCAATCGCTCGATCGCGGAAATGCCGTCATCGGTGATGCGCGCGCAAGCGAGGCGTCCGGCCACGAAATCGTATCCGGCGATCACCTCGAACAGATTGCGAATGTCGACTTCGGTGAATTGCCGGACCCGCGCGCCGCGATGCGGTAGCAATTCGATCAGCCCTTCGGCGGCCACGACCTTCAGGGCTTCGCGCAACGGTGTGCGTGAAATCTCGAAACGTTCGCAAAGCTCGCGTTCAGGAATGCGCGCGCCGGGCAGCAGATGCCCTTCGACGAGATAATCGCGCAGCCGCGTCACGACATCGGCGTGTAGCGACGCAGGCGCGCTATTGAGCGTCTCATAGCCTCCAATCCGCGTGATCGTATTCAAAATGTCTGTCCTGTCAGGCCGTGATTGTTCAAATTATGATGACGCCGACCAAAAAATAGCGAGTGTGATGTCGATAACCGATTTTCCGGTTGTGTTGAAGAAAGATTTGAATACAGTCGCGCCAATTCAAAAAGATCGCTCCGCGGTTTTGAATGCAAAAATACACGCCTAATGTTCGGGAGACGGTCGATGGCAGTTCATACGGGCAGGCATTTTCTGCAAATCCCCGGCCCGACCAATGTGCCGGATCGGGTGTTGCGCGCGATGGACATGCCGACGATCGATCATCGCGGCCCTGAATTCACCGAGCTGGGCTTCGCCGTGATGGCCGCTATGCAGCGCGTGTTCCAAACCAAGAACCCAGTGATCATCTATCCGTCCTCCGGCACCGGCGCTTGGGAAGCCGCGATCGTCAACGCGCTGTCGCCCGGCGACAAGGTCGTGATGGCCGAGACCGGACAGTTCGCGACGTTGTGGCGGAACATCGCGCTGAAATTCAAGCTCGACGTCGATTTCATCGCGAGCGACTGGCGCGCGGGGGCGGATGTCGCCGCCATCGCCGCGAAGCTGGACGCCGACAAGGATCACCGCATCAAGGCGGTAATGATCGTGCATAACGAGACCTCCACCGGCTGCGTCTCGCATCCGCATGAGGTCCGCAAGGCGCTCGACCGCATCAAGCATCCGGCACTGCTGATGGTCGATACGATTTCCGGCCTCGGCTCGCTCGACTACCGGCACGACGCCTGGGGTGTCGATGTCAGCGTCGCCGGTTCGCAAAAGGGCCTGATGCTACCACCCGGCCTCGGCTTCAACGCCGTCTCCGACAAGGCGCTGGCCGCCGCGAAGGCCAACACATCGATCCGGTCCTATTGGGATTGGCATGAGATCATCGCCGCCAATACCTCCGGTTCGTGGCCCTACACGCCGGCGACGAATTTGCTGTACGGGCTAAAAGAGGCCGTCGTGATGATGGAGGAGGAGGGCTTCGCCAACGTCTTCGCTCGCCATACGCGCCACGGCGAAGCGACGCGCGCGGCGGTCAGGGCCTGGGGGCTCGAGGTGTTGTGCAAGGTCGAGGCCGATCATTCCGGCGCGCTCACCGCCGTGATGCTGCCGGAGGGACACGACGCCGATCACTTCCGCCAGCTGGTACTGGAGAATTTCGACATGTCTCTGGGCACCGGACTGGCCAAGCTCAAGGGCAGGATTTTCCGCATCGGCCATCTCGGCCATTTCAACGATCTAATGCTGATGGGCACATTGTCCGGCGTTGAGATGGGGCTCGGGCTCGCCAATGTGCCGCATCGCCAGGGCGGCGTGCTGGCGGCGATGGATGTGCTGACGGGCGGCCAAGCCGCTCAGTCGAAGCAAAAGGCCGTCGCATGAGCGACGCCGCTGTGACCGACGACCTGATCTACGAGGTCAAGGACGGGATCGCCAAGATCACATTCAATCGTCCGCAGGCGCGCAACGCCATGCTGTTCTCGATGTACGAGCGGATGGCCGACATCTGCACCGCCGCCAATGACGATCGGTCGATCAAGGCGATGATCCTGACCGGCACCGGCGACAAGGCGTTCGCGTCCGGCACCGACATTTCGCAGTTCCGCGCCTTCAAGACCGCGCAGGATGCGCTTGACTATGAAGCGCGGATCGATCGCGTGCTGACGGCGCTGGAAACCTGCCGCGTGCCGACCATCGCCGCGATCGCGGGCGCCTGCACCGGCGGCGGCGCGGGCATCGCCGCCTGTTGCGACCTGCGGATCGGCACCGCATCGACGCGGATCGGTTTTCCGATCGCGCGCACGCTTGGCAATTGTCTGTCGATGTCGAACATCTCCCGCGTGATGGCGCTGGTCGGCCCGGCGCGCACCAAGGACATGATCTTCACCTCGCGCCTGATCGAGGCGGACGAGTGCAAGGCGCTCGGCCTGCTCAACGAGATCGTACCGGATGTCGAGACGCTTCAAACGCGCGCCTGGGAAACCGCATTGCTGCTCGCCGGGCAGGCACCGATCACGCTCGAAGTGACGAAGGAAGCGGTGCGACGGATTCGTCGCACATTGTCGCGCGACGAGGGCGAAGACCTCATCCTGCGCGCTTACATGAGCGAGGATTTCCGCGAGGGCATGGATGCGTTCCTGAACAAGCGCAAACCAAATTGGCAGGGGAAATAATCTCGTCATCGCCAGGAGCGACCAGAGCCAACGCGTTGGCGGCGCGACCAAGCATCCATCTTTATGACAAAAGGCGGATCGCATTCGGATTTCGAGGACGGAAACCGGTGCTCCGGGAAACGACGTCGCAGCGCGAAGAATGAAGTAAAAGGGCGCAAAAATAGTGCCGATAGCGGAGGATACGATGAAGAATATTCTGGGTTATGCGCTTGTCGCGTCGCTGCTCGCGACTCCCGCATTGGCGGCGTGGGAGCCGTCGAAGCCGGTCGAGATCGTGGTGGCGGCCGGAGCGGGTGGCGCCTCCGACCAGATGGCGCGGATGATGCAGGCCGCGATCCAGAAGAATAATCTGATGAAGCAGCCGATGGTGGTGTCGCTGAAGGGCGGCGCTTCCGGTGCCGAAGCCCTGATGTACATGAAGGGCAGCGAGGGCGACGCCAACAAGGTGATGGTCGCGTATTCGCTGATCTACATGCTGCCGCTGTCGGCGAAGATTCCGTTCAACTGGCGCGAACTGACGCCGGTGTCCGTGGTCGCGATGGATCAGTTCGTGCTGTGGGACAATGCCGGCGGCGCCAAGACCGTGAAAGACTTTATCGACGCCGCCAAGACATCGTCGTCGCCGTTCAAGATGGGCGGGACCGGCTCGAAGCGCGAAGACCATGTCCTCACCGTCTTCATGGAAAAGAAGACCGGCGCGAAGTTTTCTTATTTGCCGTATAAATCCGGGGGCGAGGCCGCGACGCAGTTGGTCGGCAATCACACCGAAGCCAATGTCAACAACCCATCGGAAAATCTCGAAGTCTGGCGCGCCGGGCAGGTGCGCGCGCTGTGCGTCTTCGACAAGGAGCGCATTTCGTACAAAACGAAAGTCACCGAAACGCAGTCATGGAACGACATTCCGACCTGCAAGGAAGAGGGCCTCGACGTGCAGTATCTGATGCTGCGGGCGATGTTCCTGCCCGGCAAGGTGACGGCCGAACAGACCGCATTTTATGAAGACCTGTTCAAGAAGGTCACGCAGACGGCGGAGTACAAGGACTACATGGA
>JAQGJY010000339.1 GCA_028290325.1 Tardiphaga sp. | reverse complement strand
CCCGCCGGGAATGCAGTTCACGCTGGAGAGCCAGCGATGAATCTTTCCCTCCTTGAAGTGCGGACGGGCATCACCGAACGACGCCGGCAGCGATTTCAGCGCGGCATCGATCAGCTCCTGATCGCTGAGATTGGCGAAGGCCAGCGCATCGGAGCCCGCGATCAGCCAGTTCAGAACGCCATGCGTACCGACATCGTGCCGCGCGCCCTCGTTGTAGACGCAACAGCCGCCAAAGGCTTCCGACATGAACCACGCGCCGGGAATTTGCTCGCCCCAGAACGGCGTATCGAACAGGATCGAGACCCGCAGATAATGTGCCGGCCGATCGAAATACGCGACGTGCTTGACCATCGCCGCGCGCAACTGCTCGCCGTCCCAGCGCATCGTCGCCAGCCACGAATGCGGCAGGCACATCAGCACCAGATCGAACTCGCGCGTCTCCGGCCCCTTGCCGTTCACCAGATCGAGGCGATATCCGCCTTTGTCGGTCTTGCCGACCTTGAGCACGCGATGATTGAGCTGGATGTCGGCACTGACCTCGGAGCGCAGGCCTTCGATCAACTGCTCGTTGCCGTTCTGGATCGAATAGAGGCCGATGTAACCATCGACATCCATGACGAAATTTTTCAGCGCGTTGAGGCCGTTGGTGTTGTGGCTCTCGGTCGCGATATCGGAGCGCGCCATCACCTTGAGGAAACGCTTTGCGGTCGGGTCGGATACTTCCTTGTCGAGCAACGCCTCGCAGGTCATGTAGGCCCACGGATTTTCGTTATCGTGCGCGCCGACGCCTTCGTAATATTCGATCGGCGACACCATCGACGCGCAGCGCTTCCGGAAGGCTTCGATCGCATTCGCGGTCTTGGCGCCGTATTTGCGACGCATGCCCGTCACGTCATTGAGCAATTCGCCGTCGAGCATCACCTGCTCGGCGTCCATCGGGATGGTTTGCAAACCGAAATGCTGCACCAGCTCACGCAGCGGGTCGGGCCCGGTCATGGAATAATCGTAGATTTCCGCGACGCCAGCCTCGTACATCGCGTTGGCGGTATCGAACTTGCGTGTGACGATCTTGCCGCCGACGCGATCGGACGCCTCATAAATCGTCACGCGGCAGAGATCGCCGAGCTTCTTCTTCAGATACCAGGCGCTCATCAGCCCGCCTGGGCCGCCACCGACAATTGCAAGATCAAGCATGTGATTTCCGCCGTTCCGCGACTCGTCACAAAAGTGACGCGCGGTTCTAAGTCGGAATAACACAAGCGCTTTTTACCTTGAAGGGTAGATGAACAAAAAAGGCCGGCTGCGAAGCCGGCCTTTTTAAAGTCGTGTGCCGCGCGAATTACTCCGCGGGCGGCAGCGCCAGCGGCTCGGCGTCCGGAGCCGACGGCACGATGGTATTCTGCTTCTCGCGCTCGTCCAGGATCATCTTGTCGCGCTTGACGGCGACTTCGCGGATCTTGGCCATCGACGCGCCGGTACCTGCCGGAATGAGGCGGCCGACAATGACGTTTTCCTTGAGGCCTTCGAGCGGATCCACCTTGCCGTTGACGGCAGCTTCGGTGAGCACGCGCGTGGTTTCCTGGAACGACGCCGCCGAGAAGAACGAACGGGTCTGCAAGCTCGCTTTGGTGATGCCGAGCAGAACCGGCGTTCCCGTTGCGATCTTCTTGCCTTCTTCCTTCGCCTTGACGTTGAGCTGGTCGAACTCGATCTTGTCGATCTGTTCGCCCGAGATCATGTCGGTCTCGCCCTGATCGGAAATCTCCACCTTCTGCAACATCTGACGAACAATCACCTCGATGTGCTTGTCGTTGATGAGCACGCCCTGAAGCCGATAGACTTCCTGGATTTCGTTGACCAGATAGGCAGCGAGTTCCTCGATGCCCTTGATCGCCAGAATGTCATGCGGCGCGGGATTGCCTTCGACGATGAAGTCGCCCTTTTCGACGATGTCACCATCTTGCAGATGGATGTGCTTGCCCTTCGGAATGAGGTACTCGCGAGTCTCCTCGTTCTTATCGACCGGCTCGATCGAGATGCGACGCTTGTTCTTGTAGTCGCGGCCAAAGCGGATCGTGCCTGCGATCTCCGCGATGATGGCGGCGTCCTTCGGCTTGCGGGCCTCGAACAATTCCGCCACGCGCGGCAGACCACCCGTGATGTCACGGGTCTTGGCACTTTCAAGCGAGACACGCGCGAGGATGTCGCCCGTCTTCACCTTCTGGCCGACATCGACCGACAGAATGCCATCGACCGACAGCATGTAACGGGCGTCGCCGCCACGCGCGAGCTTCAGGATCTTGCCATCCTTGCCCTTGACGACGATGGCCGGACGCAGATCCGCGCCACCACGCGACGAGCGCCAATCGATGACGACGCGCTTGGCGATACCGGTCGACTCGTCGAGCGTTTCCGAGATCGACTGGCCCTCGACGAGATCCTCGAAGCCAACCACACCCTCGACTTCGGTGAGGATCGGACGGCTGTAGGGATCCCACTCCGCGATGCGATGACCACGCTTGATGGTATCACCCTCATCGACATGCATCCGCGCGCCGTACTGAATACGGTGCGTCGCACGCTCGGTGCCGTCGGCATCGCTGATCGCAACGATCATGTTGCGGACCATCGCCACCATATGGCCCTCGCCGTTGGTCGCGATCGCCTTGTTCTTGATCGTGACCTTGCCGTCGAAGTTGGACTCGATCACCGACTGCTCGTTGAGCTGCGCGGCGCCGCCGATGTGGAACGTACGCATCGTCAGCTGCGTGCCCGGTTCACCGATCGACTGCGCGGCGATAACGCCGACAGCTTCACCGTGGTTGACCGGCGTACCGCGGGCGAGATCGCGCCCGTAGCACTTGCCGCAGATGCCGTTGACCAATTCGCAAGTCAGCGCCGAACGGATCTTCACTTCCTGGATGCCAGCCTGCTGGATGGCGTCGACATGGCTTTCTTCCATCAAGGTGCCGCGCTTGACGACAATCTTGTTGGTCAGCGGATCGCGCAGATCCTCGCCGTTGGTGCGGCCGAGGATGCGCGACGCCAGCGATGCCACAACGGAGCCAGCATCGACGATGGCGCGCATCTTGATGCCGAGCTTGGTGCCGCAATCGTCCTGCGTGATGATGCAGTCCTGCGCCACGTCCACCAGACGACGGGTCAGATAGCCGGAGTTCGCGGTCTTCAACGCGGTATCCGCGAGACCCTTTCGGGCGCCGTGAGTCGAGTTGAAGTATTCGAGAACCGATAGGCCTTCCTTGAAGTTCGAGATGATCGGCGTTTCGATGATCTCGCCCGACGGCTTGGCCATCAGTCCGCGCATACCGGCGAGCTGACGCATCTGCGCCGGCGAACCACGCGCACCCGAATGCGACATCATGTAGATCGAGTTGATCTGCTGCTCGGCACCCTTGGCGTTCTTCTTCACCGAGGAGATTTCTTTCATCATCTCCTTGGCGACTTCTTCGCCGGCCTTCGACCAGGCATCGACGACCTTGTTGTACTTCTCGCCGTGCGTGATCAGACCGTCATTGTACTGCTGCTCGAAATCCTTGGCGAGCGCCCGCGTCGTATCGACGATCTTCCACTTCGAGGCCGGAACGACCATGTCGTCCTTGCCGAACGAGATGCCGGCCTTGAACGCGTTGTAGAAACCGAGCGCCATGATGCGGTCACAGAAGATCACGGTCTCTTTCTGACCGCAGTGACGATAGACCTGATCGATGACGCCCGAGATTTCCTTCTTGGTCATCAGCTTGTTGATGACCTCGAATTGCATCTTCGGCGACTTCGGCAACACGTTGCCAAGCATGACGCGGCCGGCGGTGGTGTCGATCCAGCGCTTGACCTGCTTGCCGCTCTCGTCGACGCCTTCCCAACGATATTTGATCTTGGTGTGAAGGTGGATGACCTTGGCATGCAGCGCATGCTCAAGCGACGCCATGTCGCCGAACGACTTGCCTTCGCCCGGCAATCCTTCACGCAGGATCGAGAGATAATACAGGCCGAGCACGATATCCTGCGACGGCACGATGATCGGCTGGCCGTTCGCGGGATGCAGGATGTTGTTGGTCGACATCATCAGCACGCGCGCTTCCAACTGCGCTTCGAGCGACAGCGGAACGTGGACGGCCATTTGATCGCCGTCGAAATCGGCGTTGAACGCCGAGCAGACCAGCGGATGCAGCTGGATTGCCTTGCCTTCGATCAACACCGGCTCGAACGCCTGAATGCCAAGACGATGCAACGTCGGGGCGCGGTTCAGCAGCACGGGATGTTCACGGATGACCTCATCCAGAATATCCCAGACCTCCGGACGCTCTTTTTCAACGAGCTTCTTGGCCTGCTTCACCGTGGTGGACAGACCCTTGGCGTCGAGCCGCGAATAGATGAACGGCTTGAACAGTTCGAGCGCCATCTTCTTCGGCAGGCCGCACTGATGCAGGCGCAATTCGGGACCGACGACGATGACCGAGCGGCCCGAATAATCGACCCGCTTGCCGAGCAGGTTCTGACGGAAGCGACCCTGCTTGCCCTTCAACATGTCGGCGAGCGACTTCAACGGGCGCTTGTTCGCGCCGGTGATGACGCGGCCACGACGGCCGTTGTCGAACAACGCGTCGACGGCTTCCTGCAACATCCGCTTTTCGTTGCGGATGATGATGTCCGGCGCGCGCAGCTCCATCAGCCGCTTCAAACGGTTGTTGCGGTTGATGACGCGGCGATACAGATCGTTCAGATCCGACGTGGCGAAGCGGCCGCCATCGAGCGGCACCAGCGGACGCAGGTCCGGCGGGATCACCGGCACGACGGTGAGGATCATCCATTCCGGCTTGTTGCCGGAATAGCGGAAAGCCTCGACGATCTTCAGGCGCTTGGCGAGCTTCTTGTGCTTGATGTCGGACTCGGTTTCCTTCATCTCGACACGCAACTGGTCGTCGAGCTTTTCGAGCTCGAGACCCTTCAACAGTTCGCGGATCGCTTCGGCGCCGATCATGGCGGTGAAGCTGTCCTGGCCGTATTCGTCCTGCGCGCGAAGATACTCTTCTTCGGACAGCAGCTGACGGTCCTTCAGCGCGGTAAGGCCCGGCTCAAGAACGACGTAATATTCGAAATACAGGATCCGCTCGAGATCCTTCAGCGTCATGTCGAGCAACTGGCCGATGCGGGACGGCAACGACTTCAGGAACCAGATATGCGCGACCGGGGCGGCGAGCTCGATGTGACCCATGCGCTCGCGACGAACGCGGCTGAGCGTGACCTCGACCGAGCACTTCTCGCAGATGATGCCCTTGTACTTCATCCGCTTGTACTTGCCGCACAAGCACTCGTAATCCTTGATCGGCCCGAAGATGCGGGCACAGAACAGGCCGTCGCGCTCGGGCTTGAAGGTACGGTAGTTGATGGTCTCCGGCTTTTTGATTTCGCCGTAGGACCAGGAGAGAATCTTCTCTGGGGACGCGATCGAAATCCGGATCTGGTCGAAGACCTGAGCCGGCGTCGTCGGATTGAAGAGATTCATCACTTCTTGGTTCATGGTCTTCTCCTCGCGTGCCGATCGTCATCGGCAGCAAACTCGAATGGCATCGGATCGACGCGCGCACCTCGACGAACAGGTGCAGCGCGGAGGCCCGGCGTGACGCCGGGCCTGACGCTGTTGTGTTACTCGGCCGCTTCGGACGGCGTCGCTTTGGAATTGTGCAGATCGACATTGAGGCCGAGCGAACGCATTTCCTTCACGAGCACGTTGAACGATTCCGGAATACCGGCCTCGAAGGTGTCGTCGCCACGAACGATCGCCTCGTAGACCTTGGTACGGCCGGCGACGTCGTCGGACTTCACGGTGAGCATTTCCTGCAAGGTGTAGGCCGCGCCGTAGGCTTCCAGCGCCCACACTTCCATCTCGCCGAAACGCTGGCCGCCGAACTGCGCCTTGCCACCCAGCGGTTGCTGCGTGACGAGCGAGTAAGGACCGATCGAGCGGGCATGGATCTTGTCGTCCACAAGATGGTGCAGCTTGAGCATGTAGATATACCCAACCGTCACCTTGCGATCGAACTCGTCTCCGGTGCGGCCGTCATAGACGGTCGATTGTCCGGAGGCGTCGAGCCCCGCCATCTTCAGCATCTCTTCGATGTCGGCTTCCTTGGCGCCGTCGAACACCGGCGTCGCGATTGGCACGCCGGGCTTCAGGTTGCGCGCCAGCTCGAGCAGCTCCGCGTCGTCCAGCGACTTGATGACCTCGTCGTCGCCGTAGATCTTCTTCAGCGTGTCCTTGAGCGGCTTCAGATCCTGCTTCGCGTAGTAGGCGTCGATGGTCTGCCCGATCCGCTTGCCCATGCCGGCGCAAGCCCAGCCGAGATGCGTCTCGAGAATCTGACCGACGTTCATGCGCGAGGGCACGCCGAGCGGGTTGAGCACGATGTCCGCATGGGTTCCGTCTTCAAGGAACGGCATGTCTTCGATCGGAACGATCTTCGACACCACGCCCTTGTTGCCGTGACGGCCGGCCATCTTGTCGCCCGGCTGGATCTT
>JAQGJY010000420.1 GCA_028290325.1 Tardiphaga sp. | reverse complement strand
ACGACGGACTCAACCTCCGGCATCGCCGCGATCATCTTCCGCATGTCGTTGACGTAGGTGTTGCCCTCACTCAGCGAAATGGTGGGCGGCAGCGTCGCCCGCACCCACAGATTGCCTTCCTCCAGCTTGGGCAAAAACTCGAGCCCGAGCAGCCGGCCGAGGATCACGGTTGCGACCACGAGGCCGATCGCGCCGACCATGACGATGCCGCGACTTTTAACGGCCCATGTCAAAACGGGGATGTACAGCGCGTGCAGCTTTCGCACGATGAATGTTTCGGTCTCCTTCATGTGCGACGGCAGGATGATGGCGGACAGCGCCGGCGTCACCGTGAAGGTCGCGATCAGGCCGCCGGCCAACGCATAAGCGTAGGTCCGCGCCATCGGCCCGAAGATGTTGCCCTCGACACCCGACAAGGTGAACAGCGGCAGAAACGCCGCGATGATGATGGCCGCCGCGAAGAAGATCGAACGCGACACGTCCGACGACGCCGACAGGATCGCGTGCCGCTTCATCCCCATCGTCGTGTCGGACGAGATGTTGTTCTGCTCGGTTGCCGAGAGTTCGGTGGTTTGCGACAGCCGCCGGAAGATCGCCTCCACCATGATGACGGTGGCGTCGACGATCAGGCCGAAATCGATCGCGCCGACCGAGAGCAGATTGGCGCTCTCGCCGCGCGCGACCAGAATGATGACGGCAAAGAACAAAGCGAACGGAATCGTCGCGCCGACGATCAACGCGCTGCGGAGGTCGCCGAGGAACATCCATTGCAGCAGCACGATCAGCAGAATCCCGACCACCATGTTGTGCAGCACGGTGTTGGTGGTGATGTCGATCAGATCCTTGCGGTCGTAGATGCGTTCGATCCGCACGCCCGGCGGTAGGATGCTGGAATTGTTGATCGAGGTGACGAGGTTATGGACGCGCGCGATGGTCGGCGACGATTGCTCGCCGCGCCGCATCAGCACGATGCCCTGCACGATGTCGTCGTCCTGATTGATCCCGGCGATGCCGAGGCGCGGCTTTTCACCGATGGTGACGCTGGCGACGTCTTTGACCAGAACCGGATTGCCGTTGGACTGTGACACCATCGTGTTGGAGAGGTCTTCGACCGATTTGATCAGGCCGACGCCCCGCACCACCGCGGACTGCGTGCCGATATTCACCGTGTTGCCGCCGACATTGATATTGGCGTTGCCGACGGCGGTGAGCAGCTGCGGCAGCGTCGCGCCGAATGCGACCAGCTTGTTGAAATCGACCTGGATTTCGTAGGTCTTGGTCTTGCCGCCCCAACCGGTCACGTCGATCACGCCGGGCACCGCGCGGAAGCGGCGTTGCAGCACCCAGTCCTGCAAGGTCTTGAGATCGAGCACGCTGTAGTTCGGCGGGCCTGCCAGCCTGTAGCGATAGATCTCGCCGATCGCCGACAGCGGCGAGATGCCGGGCTGCACGTTGCCCGGCAGCGGCGTCAGTTGCGACAGCCGGTTCAACACCTGCTGCAAGGCTTCGTCGTAGGTGTAGTCGAAGGAGAATTGCAGCTTGACGTCGGACAGGCCGTAAAGCGAGATCGTGCGGATCGTCTTGAGGTTCTTGATGCCCGCGACCTGCGTCTCGATCGGGATCGTGATGTAGCGTTCGATTTCTTCCGCCGACAGGCCGGGCGATTGGGTGACGATATCCACCATCGGCGGGGTCGGATCGGGATAGGCCTCGATGTTCAATTGCTTGAACGCGATCAGCCCGCCGATCATGACGACGATGAACAGACCGACCATCAGGAAACGGCGATTGACCGCAAGTGCAACGAGGCGATCCATTCAGATCGGACCTTTCAGGAGAGCCGAAGCTGGATCAGCTGCCCGAGGCGGCGCGATCGATGAACAGACTGCCGCGCGTGACGATCTTTTCGCCGGACGCGAGACCGCTAACAACCTCGACCTGCTGACCGTTCACGAGACCGGTTTTGATCGTGCGCAACTCGATGGTCTTGTCGTCATGCGCGACCCACAGCCGGACCTGATCGCCTTCGTAGATCAGCGAGGTGCGTGGCACGCCGACCGCCGGATGATCGCCCGACGAATAGATCGTCACGCTGGCGAACATTTCGGGCTTCAATTGTCCGCCCGGATTCGGCACGACGGCGCGCACCAGCAGGCGCCGCGTGCTGGGATCGATCGCCGCCGCGATGTAATCGACTTTTGCGGTAAGGTCGCGGCCGCGCAGCGCGAGCACGGTGAAGCTGATCTCGTCGCCGACTTCGATCGCGGAGACTTCGGTCTCGCGCACGAACGCCGTCAGCCACACGGTCGAGAGGTCGCCAATCACGAAGCTCGGATCGGTCGCGCCGGCGCTGATATATTGGCCGGGGCCGATCTTGCGCTGCACGACGGTGCCGGCGATCGGCGCATAGATGGTGGTCTCGGGATTGATCTTGCCCTTGTCCTGAAACGCGGCGACGGCGGCTTCGTCGAGGCCGAAGATCCGCAGGCGATTGCGCGCGGCTTCCAGCGCGGTCGTCGCCGATCGCAGATCGTTCTGCGCGGTGATGAGCGTGGCCTGCGCCGACTGCACGTCCTTCAGCGGGATGGCTTTGCCCTCGAACAAATCGCGGGCGCGTTTGTCCTGCAACTGCGCCAGGTCGAGTTGCGACTTCGCCTTGTTCATGCCGGTCATCGCGGCAACGAAATCGTTCTGCGCGCCGACGGTATCGGCCGCCTCGATCGTGAACAGCGGCTGACCTTGCGTCACGACATCGCCGGGGCGCGCCAGCAGTTTGGTGACGCGACCGGCATAGGGCGAGAATACCGGCGTCGAACGATCCTCATCGACGGCGATCTTGCCTTCGGTGACGTGCTCGGCGCGGAATTCGCGCGCGTTGACCTGCTCGATCGTCAGGCTTGCCCATTCGGTCGCGCTTGGCGTGTAACGCGTGCCGACGCGACGCGACTGGCTGGAGACCTCGGAATTGGGCCCCGCTGCTTTTTTCTCAGGCATCAGACCATAGACGCCCAATCCGATCGCGACCGCGATTGCCAAAATCACACCCGGCAAGCGAGGTTTCAAAGCCTGAAAACGCTGGAAAAATCCTGTCGGCATAGCACTCGATCGGGTCAGCGGGCGTCGTGCGGCGGATTGCCACAACGGTGGCGCTATTAGTGCCGGATGATTGTGTCAAACAAGATAAAAATCGCCCAGCTGCGGCGAATTTGCGGCATTTTCGACGGATCGGCTAATTAACGTCAAGACGATAATCGCCGAGCGCCCCGTCTGGTCGGGCCGGACCCCTGACCCCGGCCGGCACCAAGATCAAACTCATCACGTCTTTACGTCAAATTAACCCCTGACTCGGGAGGCGCTGATTCACCACGTTTGCTAACGCGGGATTCAGGAGGCTTTGCGAGTATCGGATGGGGATAGGTGTGGGGTTCGCTTGGACAGCCAGGAGGCTACCTTGAGTACCGATATCAGCATCAAGCCGGCGGGGGCGCTGGCGACGTCGATCTTCGTGACACCGCCTAACAGCAGTGTTCGCGATGCCGTGCCGACCGAACTCGCCGCTCCCAAAGCCGTCACGGCTGTCGAGCGGGTGTCGGCCGTCAGCACAGAGCCGCAAAGCTTGCCCGGTACCCTTTCGCATCAGATCACGATCGATCGTGCCGCGGCTGCGATCGTGTATCAGACCATCGATGAGCGCACGCTTGAAGTGGTGCGGCAATTTCCCGATGACGCCATGCTGCGCCGGCGCGCCTATTTCCGCTCGCTCGATCTGCAAAAGCCCGACCCCGGCCAAACGATGCCGACCGACCGCAAGGCCTGATCGCCAATGGCGATCAGCCGCGCGACGCGTAAGCGGTGTCGAGATAGGATCCGCCGGTCGCAGGGTCGCTGACCGCGTTTTTGATCTGCGCCTTGCCGTTGCTCTGTAACGAAAACCTGGTGTCGCCGACGCGGAACGAGTTATCGCGGATCAACACATCCTGATACTTCACTGTCCCGGCGCTCTCATACTTCACCTTGGCGCGAAAGCCGCTGACATCCGACACCGTCACCGAGAAGGATTTGTTGTCGGCATACTTGCCGCTCCATTTGCCCTCGAAATTCGCCGGATCGACGTCGAAATACGGCGTCTTGGACGGGACCGTCGAACCGGCGGCCCGGTAGTTCGTCGCAAGCGTGCTCAGGATGTCGGCCATGGCGCGACCTCAGGCGCGGCCGGACAGGCCGGCGGCCAGGTTGCGGTTGATTTCGATCAGCGCATGGATCTTGTCGGCTTCGGGCAGGACCTGAAGCGCGGCAGACTGCGACAGCACGAAGATGCCGAGATTGGCCAGACCTTGGCGGGTTTCAACGGGCTGCGGATTGTCATCGCGCATCGCTTCGGTGACGAAGATCGACCAAAGCTTGCTGTTGAAGACAAGCGCCTCATTGATCGTCTCGAGGCTCGCGTTGAGATTCGCTGCATCCTGAAGTTTGCGTGCCGCCTTCAACAGCGCCTGAGCCTCGATCTCGCGGGGTGAGCTCGTGGTCTGAGCGGCGCGCGCATAGGCCTGGGCAGCATTGGACATTCGTGACCTCGGTTGTTGATGTCATCAGACGAAAATAGCTTGCATCAACAGCTATAGTTAACCCGTTAAGACCCCGTTACCGGCGGCGACCTCGCCTCGTCGGCAATAAAAAAGCGGCGGGGTTTCCCCCGCCGCTGTCGTCGTTGTTTGGTGCGATATCAGCGCAGGAGCTGAAGAACGCTCTGCTGCGACTGGTTGGCAAGCGACAGCGCGGACACCGCGATCGACTGGCGGGTCGACAGCGCCTGGCTGTTCGCCGCTTCCTCGTTGGTGTCGGCCAGCGTCAGGTTCGACGAACCGGTCTGCAAGACGTTGATCAGGTTCTTCGAGAAGTCCTGACGGATCTGCACGATCGAGAGGTTCGAACCCAAAGCGGAAGCCTGGGTGCGCAGCGTGCTGGAAGCGGTGCTCAGCGTCGAGATGGCCGCTGTCGCCGACGAGTTGTCGTTGAAGTCGGCCAGCTTCGACAGGCCGAGGCCGGTCGCATTGAACTGCACGCCCTGGATCTTCAGGGTCGACGTGCCGGTCTCGTTGAAGGTCAGCTTGAGCGCGTCGTTGTTCAGCAAGTTCACGCCATTGAACGAAGCATCCTGGGAGCTCGACGTGATCTGGTCCAGAATGTTGTTGTACTGCGTCACGAGGTTGGAACGAACGAGCTGAGCCGCTGCGTCTTTCACGGGCGCGCCGGCGGTGAGGCCGTTGAACGCCTTGCCTGATCCAGCGGCGGTGCCGCCGATGGTGCCGATGGTGGCGGATGCCTTGTCGTTGCTGGTGGTGATGTTGATCGCGCCGGTCGAGTCGATCGTCGCCTGAAGGTTATTGCCGGCGAGCTTGTCGTTCAGATCGTTCAGGCTCTAGACCGTACCACCGGTGCCGTCGCCGAAAGTGACGTTGGTGGCGGTGCCGCCGCCGGTTGCACCGATCGTCAGGTTCAGGCCGCTGAGCGGGCCGGCCGTGCGGGTGGTCGTTCCCGCGGTCAAGCCAAACGCTGAAAGCGAGGTGAGCGTTCCGGAAAGAACCAGGTCGGAAGCAACGCCAGTGCCGAGAGTCACTGCGCCGGCAGCGACAGAAGACGTTCCGCCCGTGATGCTGTCGATCGACGACAACAGGTCGCTGACAGCGAGCGTGCTGCCGGTGCCGGTGCCCAATGTCACGTTGCCGCTCGCGTCGGTGGTCTTGGTGGATTGCGCGGTCGAGAACGTGATGGTCTTGCCATTGACCGTCAGAACGCCGGTTGGTGTCGCGGCCAGCGAATCGGACGTTGCGGCAGTCAAGAGTTTGGTGGCCGAGGTGATCGCCACTGGCGTACCGAGGTTGTTGTTAACAACCGTGCCCGCGACCGTGGCGGCCGTCGGCGCACCGCGCAGATCGGCGGCGGTGGCACCGGCGACGGCGGTCGTCGTAACGCTCGACTTGGTCGAGTAACCAACCGCAGCCTGGAGCGCCTGATTGGCGACCGACTTGGCGGAATCGACAAGCTTCTGAAGCGAGGTGATGCCGGTGTTGGCGGCCTGAAGAACCTGCACGCCGTTGCCGATGCCATCGAGCAAATTGTTGATGTCGCCCGAACGGTTGTCGAGGGACTGGGCGGTGAAGAAGTTGGTCGGGTTGTCGAGGGCGGTGTTGACCTTCTTGCCCGTCGATAGCCGGTTCTGGGTGGTCGACAACAGGTCTGCCGTGTTTTGCAACGAGAGCAAATTCTGACGAACGGACGCCGAGAGAACAATGCCTGACATGTTGTAACCTTCCTGATCCTCGCGGCACGCCGACCTTCAGTCGCGCGACGCATGGCGGCGTTCACGGCGGAGAT
>JAQGJY010000379.1 GCA_028290325.1 Tardiphaga sp. | reverse complement strand
GATTCCGGCAACAACGTCTTTGCCTGGATGCGGAAGGGCAACGCGCCGCGCGCGCGTTGTCTGGTGATCGCGAATTTCTCGCCGAACGTGTATCATGATTACCGCGTCCGCGTGCCGTTCCCAGGCAAGTGGCGCGAGGTGTTGAATTCGGATGCGGGCATCTATGGCGGCAGCGATACGGGCAATTCGGGCGAAGTGCGGACGACGGGCCTGGTGCCCGAACTCAGCCTCACGATCCCGCCGCTCGCGGCAATCTTCCTCACGCCGGAAGGCTGACCGATGCGGTTGACGGCGGGCACGGCGCACCGTCTCGGCGCGAGCTGGGACGGGCGCGGCACCAATTTCGCGTTGTTCTCCGCCAACGCGCAAAAGGTCGAGCTGTGCCTGTTCGACAGTCAGGGGCGTCGCGAGATCGAGCGCATCACGCTGCCGGAAAAAACCGAGGACGTCTGGCACGGCTACCTCGCCGACGTCTCGCCGGGGCAGCTGTACGGCTACCGCGTGCACGGCGTCTACGAGCCCGACCACGGCCACCGTTTCAACGCGCATAAACTTTTGCTCGATCCCTACGCGCGGCGCCTCGCCGGTCGTTTGGTCTGGAGCGACGCGCATTTCGCCTATCGCACCGGCAGCCCGCGCGAGGACTTGTCGTTCGACCGCCGCGACAACGCGCGTGGCATGCCCAAGGCCGTCGTCGTCGATGAGTGTTTCAATTGGGGCAACAACCACGTGCGCCCGCGCGTGGCCTGGGAAGACACGATCATCTACGAGGCGCACGTCAAAGGCCTGACGCAGACCCGCGACGACGTGCCGCCCGGCCATCGCGGCACCTATCGCGGGCTGGCATCACCGGCGATGATCGCGCATCTCAAGCGCATGGGCGTCACCTCGATCGAATTGCTGCCGGTCCACGGGCTGGTCGATGACCGTCGTCTTGTCGAACTCAAACTCGCGAATTACTGGGGTTACAACACGCTGGCTTACTTCGCGGCGGAAGGCCGCTACGCCCAGGAGGGCAATCCGCTCGACGAGTTCCGCACCACCGTGGCGCGGCTGCACGATGCCGGCATCGAAGTCATTCTCGACGTTGTCTACAACCACACCGCGGAGGGCAACCACCTCGGCCCGACCTTGTCGTTTCGCGGCATCGACAATGCGTCGTATTACTGGCTGAAGCCCGGCCAGCCGCGCTTCTATGACGATTTCACCGGCTGCGGTTCGTCTATCAACATGAGCCATCCGCGGGTGTTGCAGATGGTGATGGATTC
Organism: Tardiphaga sp.; assembly: GCA_028290325.1. Taxonomy (GTDB): domain Bacteria; phylum Pseudomonadota; class Alphaproteobacteria; order Rhizobiales; family Xanthobacteraceae; genus Tardiphaga. The sequence continues at coordinate 1,691 of JAQGJY010000379.1, read as the reverse complement.
GCTGCGCTTCTGGGTCGAGGTCTGCCACGTCGACGGTTTCCGCTTCGATCTCGCGCCGGCTTTGGCGCGCGGGACGCGCGGCTATGATCGCAATGCGCCGTTCCTCACCGCGATTCGGCAGGATCCGGTGCTGGCCCCGGTGAAGATGATCGCAGAGCCGTGGGATCTCGGCATGGGCGGCTATCAGGTCGGCGGATTCCCGTCGCAATGGTCGGAGTGGAATGACCGTTATCGCTCGGCGATGCGGCGCTACTGGAGCGGGGAAGGCTCGCTGATTGGCGAGGTGTCACGCCGCATGACCGGATCGAGCGACGTGTTCGATCACGACGGCCGCAAGCCGCGCGCCAGCATCAACCACGTCACCGTGCATGACGGTTTCACGCTGGCCGATCTGTTCAGCTACAACCACAAGCACAACATGGCGAACGGCGAGAACAATCGCGACGGCTCGACGCACGACCACTCGAACAATCTCGGCGTCGAGGGCCCGACCGAAGATCCCGCCATCCTGGCGTTGCGGCGGCAATTGCGGAAGAACCAGATCGCCTGCCTGATGCTGGCGCAGGGCGTGCCGCTGATCCTCGCCGGTGACGAAGTCGGCAACACGCAGAACGGCAACAACAACGCTTATTGCCAGGACAACGAAATCGGCTGGGTCGGCTGGGAGCATCTCGGCAGCAAGGACGACGACCTCACCGATTTCATCGGCCACCTCGCCAGACTGCGGCAGCGCTTCCCGCAAATCCGAACGAAAACCTGGGTCGATGGCCGCCGCGCCGATGGCTCCTATGGCGTGCTGTGGCTGACGCCCGCCGCCGACGATATGACCGGCCATGACTGGAACTATCCGCAGGGCCGGTTTTTGTCTTACGTCCTCGGGCCTGATGGCAGCGACGCCGAACCTCTGTTCGTGGTGCTGAACGCGGCACCCGAGGCGATCGAATTCACGTTGCCGAAACTCCCCGAATACAGGAATTGGACTCAGGTGCTGAACACAACAGATCTGCCAGCCGTCGAAGCCGTGGCTTCCGGCACGACTTTCGAAGCCCCCCCGCGCTCGGTTCTTGCGTTCGCGGGCGCGGCATGAGCGCGACGACGTATGGTCCCCGCCTGACCGCAAACGGCGCGACCTTCCGCTTGTGGGCACCGGCCGCGAAATCGGTCGATGTGCTGATCGATGGCGACGCCCATCCACTGACGCGCGATGATGACGGCTGGTACAGCGCCGCCATCGCCGGCGTGAAAGCCGGCGCGCTCTATCGCTTCAAGATCGACGGCGACACCGAAGTGCCCGATCCCGGTTCGCGTTTTCAGCCGCAGGATGTCGCCGGCCCAAGCGAGATCATCGACCATACAGCTTACAAATGGCGCATGACGGACTGGCGCGGCCGGCCGTGGCACGAGACCGTGCTGATCGAGACGCATGTCGGCACCTTCACGGATGAGGGCACCTATGCCGCGATGATCGAGCGGCTCGACGATCTCGTCGCCACCGGCTTTACGGCGCTCGAACTGATGCCGCTCGCGGATTTTCCCGGCCGACGTAACTGGGGCTACGATGGCGTGTTGTGGTATGCGCCCGACAGCGCCTATGGCCGCCCGGACGATCTGAAGGCGTTGATCGACGCCGCGCATGAACGCGGCCTGATGGTATTTCTCGACGTGGTCTATAATCACTTCGGGCCGGACGG
>JAQGJY010000330.1 GCA_028290325.1 Tardiphaga sp. | reverse complement strand
AGACCGCGTCGCAGACTTTCACGTCCGTGTCGCCGCTGGCGCTGGGGTAAGGAAAATAGCGGCCGTCGCAGGTTCGCACGCAATAAGCGTTCCGCGCCGCGCGCGGCGTCGGAATGTAAACGCGCGCTCGCGGCGGTGCCGGGGGCTCGGAGAAGGTCGGCGCGAATGCATTCATGGCGAATGGTGCGCCGAACGGCGTCTGCGCGGAGACGCGTTCGACCGCCAAAAACACCGGCAGCAACATCATGACGACGCCGACGACACCCGATCTGCGAACGCTGCCAGCCATCACCGCACTCATACCCAACACACCGCCCCCGCGTGCGGTTGAATAGCGGCGCATGACCTCGCCATGCAAGGCGCGCGCGTCCTGTCATCGCGAGTACCGCGATTCAGGGTGAATGTCTGTTGAGGAAAAACTGGTGCCGCTTGCAGGACTCGAACCTGCGACCCCGTCATTACGAATGACGTGCTCTACCAACTGAGCTAAAGCGGCGAACCGACGCGGACGAAATGCCATCCGGCGCGATCCTGATAACGGCGGCCGGACCGTTTTGCAAGAACATGAGCGAGGCGACCGGCCGCTTCAAAGGCGTTGGCGCGGCGGGATCAATTTCCGAAACGACCGAGAAATCCCTTCATGCCGCCAGGTTGCCTGGCCGGGGGGTTCAATTCGTCCGCGAAATCATCGCGCAATCGGTCCTCGGCATCTTCGGTGCCGGGATCGTCGGGCGCGCGGACGATCGGGATGATCGGCGCGATACCGGCTTGGCGCGGTTCCATTCCGGTCCGGGCCCGAAACAAGGGCGGCGGCGCGGCCGGCGTCTGGCTCGGCGCTGGCGTTTCCGGCGGGATCACCGGCTCCGGCGCGGTCGCGGCGACAGCTTCGGCGGTGGCGACGGGGGCCGCGCCGAGCTCGGTCGCGGGCGGCGCGATCAACGATTCAGCTCCGGCGGGTCGCGGCGGTTGTGGCTCTGGTCGGCTCGCCTCGGCCAGCCAGTCGGACTCCGCGTCGATCGTGCGACCGGACGGCAACGCGGCGAGCGGTGTCTGCCACTGGAAGGCATCAAGCCGTCCGTTGACCGGCGAGACCGGTCGCCAGCGATCCGAGACATAGCCGTCGGCGGTCCAGACCGGATCGAGCAACGCGCGGACGGCGCGCTGGGTCCAGGCGCGTGCCCGGCCAGAATCGCCGCTCTCGTTGCGCTCGATCTCGGCCATCAGCATCGCGACACGCTGCGTCGGCGCCGCCAGATGCGGCGCCAGCACCTCGCGCGCGCGGCCGAATTCCGTCGCATCGATCGCGGCGCGGGCGATCGCCAGCGCGCTCTCGGGATGGTCCGGCGCTTTGGCCGCAAGCGTCTCGACGCGCATCAGTCGCTGCCGCGCCGAATCGCCGAGCTTCACATGAGCATAGGCTTCGGCCAGATCGGGATGCGGCTGCGCCAGCCACGCGGCCTCGACGACCCGCATCGCGCGCCGGGTCTGGGACGACTCGCTCAAATAGCGCGCGGCGAGAACGGCGGCCGGCACCAATGACGGCGCCAGCTTGATCGCCTCGTAGACGCTTTCACGTGAGACATCGCGATCATGCGTTTCGAGTTCGAGCGCGCGCGCGGTCAGCAGCACGCCGCGCTGGCGTCGATAGGTCGGCTTGTCGAGCTGGCCGGATTCGAAATTGCGCTCCAGAATCGACAGCGCGCCCTTCCAGTCATTTTGCGCGACCCGCAGACCAAGCACCGCCTGCGATGCCCATGCGGCGTTCGGCGACGTTTTCAAGGCCTCTTCCGCGAGTGCTGTGGCGGCCTCCGGATCATCGGCGCGCTGCGCTTCGATGAACAGCCCGCGCAGGCCGAGTAGCCGCGTGTCGTTGCGTTCGGCCATCGCCCGAAATGCGCGCGACGCGCCATCGCGGTCGCCATCCATCTGCGCGGATTGCGCGTGCAGCAGCAGCGCCAGCGGATCGTCACCGGCGAGGCGCCGCGCCGTATCAGCTTGCGTGCGCGCGGCGACCGCGTCGCCATGTCCGATCGCGAGCAGACCGCGCGTGATGGCCGCACGGCCCCGCGCCTGACGCTTGGCGCGCCGTTTGTGCCGTAGCACGCGCGGCGCGCGCCAAAGTCCGCGTAGGATCGACCATGCCAGCATCACCGCGAGCAACGTGACGCCGAGCAGCAGCGCGAATACCGGCAGCGAGGTTTGCGCGCGCCACTGGCCCCACGACAGAACGACTTCGCCGCCTTGCTCGGCGATCCAGGCCGCGCCAAGCGCCGCCAGCGCGATCAGGACCAGAAACAGGATGATGCGGATCATTGCAGTCCTATGGCGCGGGCTTGGCGAGCGCGGCCATCGCGTCGCTCGCAAGTTGCTGGGAAGCGGCAAGCGCGGCATCGCGCGCCTCGGTTCGGTCGATCCAGGGCTGCACGACGGCTTTGTCGGCCGGCGGCAGCGCCGCCAGTTCGCGGCGCGCCGCAACGAGATCGTTGCGCTTCGCCGCATCGGCGGCGCGCGTCACGATCGCCGTGCTCGCGATGCCCGAGGCATCGCCGCGTTCGATCTTGACGAGGCGCGCGGCGCCGGCTTGCAAGCGTTCCATCAGCCCGCTGCCTGTGGTCGCGGCCGCCGGCGCGGGCGTCAGCTTCGGCAGCAGGCCCAGCAACTCGTTGCTCAGCGTCGCGGCCGTCGGCACGCCGGTCGCGGCGAAGCGGTCCAGCGGCTGGGTCCGCGCGGCATCCGCGCCCGATGCGGCGAGTTTCAGCGCCGCCGCATAAGGCTGGTTCTGCCGCACCTGCATGTCGAGCAGCGAGGCCGCGACGACATGCCTGAGCGGCGCATCATCGGCGGCCTTGGCGACCTGCTGCGCGCTGGCGGCCTGGGTCTTGACCGCGCTTTCGAGCTGGCTCAGGCGCGCCGTGATGGCGGAAAGGTCCGGCGGCGGCGCCACGGGCGGCGCCGCCTTCAATTCGCCGACCGCCGCCAGCGCTTGTTCGCCGCGCGCGCGCGCGGCTGCGACGTCATCGCGTAACGCCGCGACGGCCTTGTCGAGCGCGTCGATTCGCGGGGCGAGCAGCGGCGTGACCGGCGCGGCGACAGGCGGCGGGGTCGGCGAAGCCGCGGGCCGCGCCTCCAGGCGCGCCAGCCGCGCGGTGAGATCGTTCAGCACCGAAGGATTGGCGGGCGCCGCCGGCGTGACGTCCTGCGTCGGCGCGCCGACCGGCCATCCGGCTAGCGAAATCAGAATCATCACCAGCGCGGCGGCGGCGGCGCCAGCCAGCGCCGGAATCAGGATCGTGGAGGGCGGCCGGGCGCGCGCGGGCTCCGGCGCGGGATCGCCGGCCGGCGCATCATCTGCGGCCGAGACAGGCTCGGCCGGCGCGCTGGCGCGCGGGATCTCAGTCGCGGAAAGGTCCAACGTCGGTGCCGGACGCTTCGACCTCTTGATATCGGGCCCGGCGTCGTCGGATGGATTGTCGCTATTGGGAGGCCTGTCGTCGGCCATACCTTGTCATCCCCTTGGTCAAGCGCGGCATCTCACTGCCGCAGATTCGGGCACCATCTCTAGCGCGATCCTCGGTCTAGCGCGATGCCGCCTTGGCGACCCCGTCAAGCAGATCGAACAACGCAGCCTCGTCCGGCGTCCGCGCCACCTTCACCTGACTGGCCCCGGCATCGCGCAGGATGGTAGCAACGGCATCGGAAAGGCAGCATTGCGGCAGCGCCAGCGCGGAAATTTCCACGCCCGCCGCGCGCGTCGCCTCGATGAAGGCGCGCGCGCTGCGCCGGGAGTAATGCAACACGGCCGAAATCGTGCCCGCGGAAAACGCCTCGGCGATGTCGGGGGCCAGGGAGACGATCGGGGCCATGCGATAGGTGGTCTGCGTCACCACCGTGAAACCGCGGGCCCCGAGCTCGCCCGCCAGATCGCGGGCGAGGTCCGCGCCGGCCAGGTACAATAACGGGTCGCCGGCCTTCAGGCGCTTCGCGGTGCCTTTTTTGGACGCGATCAGATCGCGCAATGCCGCCGCGTCACCATCCGCGGAGATGACTTTCTTGAAGCCGGCGTCGCGCGCGGCGTCCGCCGTTTTGTCGCCAACCGCGAACAGCGGCAGATCGAGCAAGGACCGCAGCCCGGCTTGCGTCGCGATCGCGCGCAACGCATTCGCCGACGTCACGATGACCGCGCCGTAGCTCGCATCAGGGTCATCCTGCAATGCCACCGCCTCGAACCGCAGCATCGGCGCCGACAGCGCGACCTGTCCGATGGCGCGCAAGGCCGCGACCGTCGCTGTATTGTCCGGCTCCGGCCGTGTCACGAGAATGGCCATTCAGGTCGAATCCTCTCGAGTTCGTCGTGCCATAGCGCGCGAGCGTCGCCATGCGCGCGGTCCCGGATGTCCGCGTCTCATCGGCGCCTGACACAAACAGAGGTGGATCGCCGGGACAAGCCCGGCCATGACTCGCTCAGACGCTTGAATTCTATATTGAGCGCCAAGTTGCACTCGAACTGCGCGCAATGCTAACTCCGCGAACGCAAACGCCGTTTCCGCAAGCAGGCAAGGACAGACATTGGATCAGGATCTGCCGATGCTCGTGCTGGGTATCGAGACCACCTGCGACGAGACCGCCGCGGCCGTGATCGAGCGCGGCACCGACGGCGCTGGGCATTTTCAAGCCCGTATCCTGTCCAATATCGTCCATTCGCAGACCGAGGCGCATGCGCCCTATGGCGGCGTGGTGCCGGAAATCGCCGCGCGCGCGCATGTCGATCTGCTCGACGGCATTGTCGCCCGCGCGATGCGGGAGGCAAACGTCGAATTCCGTCAGCTGTCAGGCGTCGCCGCGGCGGCCGGCCCCGGACTGATTGGCGGCGTCATCGTCGGCCTGACCACCGCCAAGGCGATCGCGCTGGTCCACGACACGCCTTTGATCGCGGTCAACCATCTCGAAGCCCACGCGCTGACACCGCGTTTGACCAACGGCATCGCGTTTCCCTACTGCCTGTTTCTGGCCTCCGGCGGCCATACCCAGATCGTCGCGGTGCGCGGCGTCGGTGAATACGTCCGACTCGGCACCACGGTCGATGACGCCATGGGCGAGGCGTTCGACAAGATCGCGAAAATGCTCGGCCTGCCCTATCCCGGCGGACCGCAGGTCGAGCGCGCCGCCGCCGCCGGCAACGCCACGCGATTCGCGTTCCCGCGCCCGATGCTCGGCCGGCCCGACGCCAATTTTTCATTGTCGGGACTGAAGACGGCCGTGCGTAACGAAGCCAGCCGCCTGACGCCGCTGCGCGAGCAGGACATCACCGATCTTTGCGCGAGCTTTCAGGCCGCCGTGCTGGACTCGATCGCGGATCGTCTCGGCGTCGGCCTGAAGATTTTTCAGGAGCGCTTCGGCATGCCGACGGCTTTGGTCGCGGCGGGCGGCGTCGCCTCCAACCAGGCGATCCGCCGCGCATTGCAGGATGTCGCCGGCAAGGCCCGGATCGAACTGATCGTGCCACCGCCCGCGCTGTGTACCGACAATGGCGCGATGATCGCATGGGCCGGCGCGGAACGCCTGGCGCTCGGTCTGCTCGACGATATGGATGCCGCGCCGCGCGCGCGCTGGTCGCTCGACGCCGACGCGATCGCGCCCGCCGGCTTCGCCAAGACGCGAGCCGCCTACTGATGGCTGGTATGCAGACCGTCGCGGTGATCGGCGCGGGCGCCTACGGCACGGCATTGGCTGATGTCGCCGCGCGCGCCGGCCGCGATGTCGCGCTGTGCGCGCGCACACCGGCCGCCGCCGAATTGATGCAGGCGACGCGCGACAGTCCGCGCCTGCCCGGTATCGCCATCGACGCGGCGGTCACGATCGTGGGCGATGCGTCAGTGGTCGCCGGCGCGGATATCGTCCTGCTCGCGGTGCCGTCGCAGCATCTGCGCGAGGCGCTGGCGGGACTGGTCCCGCACCTGCGGACCGCAACCCCGGTCGTCGCCTGCGCCAAGGGCATCGAGCGCGGCACGCATTGCTTCATGACGGAAATCATCGCGCAGACCGCGCCGGATGTTATTCCGGCAATTCTGTCCGGACCGAATTTCGCGGAGGATGTCGCGCGCGGGTTGCCCACCGCGGTGACGTTGGCCTGCGCCGACGAGGCCATCGCCATCGACCTCGTCCACGCGCTGGGATCGGCGACATTCCGGCCCTATCATTCGACCGATGTGCGCGGCGTCGAGATCGGCGGCGCGGCGAAGAACGTGCTGGCGATCGCCGCCGGCATCGTCGTCGGCCGCAAGCTCGGGGCGTCGGCGCTGGCGGCGCTGACGACGCGGGGCTTTTCCGAATTGATGCGGCTTGGCCTCGCCTGCGGCGCGCGCGCCGAGACCATCGCCGGGCTGTCGGGGCTGGGCGATCTGACGTTGAGTTGCTCGTCGCCGCAATCACGCAATTTCGCATTGGGCGTCGCCCTGGCACGCAATGATCCGCCACCCTCGCGACTGGCCGAGGGCGCGTTCACGGCGCCCGCGCTGGTCGAACTGGCGCGCGAAAAGCATGTCGAGATGCCGGTCGCCGCGGCGGTCGCCGCCATTCTTGACGGCAGCGCGACGATCGATCAGGCCATCGACGCCTTGTTGACGCGACCGTTTCGGTCGGAGGGATAGAGCGATGGCCTATTGGCTGGTGAAATCTGAGCCGTCGGTCTGGTCGTGGGATCAGCAGGTCGCCAAAGGCGCGAAGGGCGAGGCCTGGACCGGCGTTCGCAACCACACCGCCAAGCTCAACCTGATGAAAATGAAGACGGGCGAGCAGGCGTTCTTCTACCATTCGAACGAGGGCAAGGAGATCGTCGGCATCGTCAAGGTCGTGCGCGAGCATTACCCCGATGCGAGCGACGAGACCGGCAAGTTCGTCTGCGTCGATGTCGCGGCGTTCAAGCGCTTGAAGACGCCCGTCACGCTGCTCGCGGTGAAAAAGGATAAACGTCTGGCCGAGATGGCGCTGCTGAAGCAGTCGCGATTGTCGGTCCAGCCGGTGACCGCCGCCGAATGGACGATCATCTGCGACATGGGCGGCGTGTGAGCCCGCCGCCCGGCTCGCCGCTCATCGCCGACGCCGCGGCCTTCATCCGCGCCAACACGGTGTTGCAGCCGGTGCCGCTCGTGCCGGAGATCGTGCTGTATCTGGCCGACGAAACCGTGCCGCTCTGGACCAAAACGGAAGACGAACTCGGTGAGGCGGGTTTGCCGCCGCCGTTCTGGGCGTTTGCATGGGCCGGCGGCCAAGCGCTTGCGCGCTACGTCCTTGATCATCCGGATATCGTGCGCGGCAAAACCGTCCTCGACCTCGCCTCGGGCTCCGGACTTGTCGGCATCGCGGCCTGCAAGGCCGGCGCGGCCCGCGTCATCGCTGCCGATATCGACGCCTTTGCGCGTGCGGCGTGTGTCCTCAACGCGCAAAGCAATAATGTGACTTTGGAGTCTTGCCACCGAAATCTGTTGGCGGACGCCATCGATCACTTGCCTGTCGATATCGTGCTGGCGGGCGATATCTTTTACGAACGCGACACTGCTGCTTTGGCTTTGGCATTTCTCACGCGGCGACGCGCGCGCGGCACGCTGATTTTGATCGGTGATCCCGGACGATCCTTTCTGCCGAAAGACAGACTGCGAGAACTCGCGATCTATCAGGTGCCGGTCACGCGCGAGTTGGAAGACATGGAGATTCGGCGCACGTCGGTATGGACGCTCGCCTGACGATCAGGTTGCCGCCGCGACCACTTGCGCCAACAACTTTTCGCGCTTGCCCTGCGAACGGCAGCCGTTCATCGCCGACGCGAAGCGCTCCAAAATTCCATCCTCAAATGCCGTGACGATGGTATCGTGAACATAGCTCTTGCGGCAGATCGCCGGCGTGTTGGACAATTCGTCCGCCGCCTCCCGCACCGCTTCCAGAACCTGTTTCCGGCGGCCCTTGGCGCTGGTGGCCGGCGATATCCGGGACAAGGATTCCAGCACGACGGCCGACGCCATCAACGTGCGAAAATCCTTCAGCGAAATTGAAATTCCCGCGATCTCGCGCAGGAAACTGTTGACCTGCGACGTGCTCACATTGCGGATCGTGCCGCCGTCGTCTTTGTATTGAAACAGGCGCTTGCCGGGCAGCTTCTTCAAAATTTCGATCGCGCGCACAAGTTTGGACGCGTCACATTCCTTGCGAACGGCTTTGCCGCCTTTGGCCCGGAACGACAGCGCGACGCAATCGTCGGTGATCGAGACGTTTGATTTGAGCAATGTCGTCGCACCCCGGCTGCCGTTCAGTCGCGCGTAGGACTCGCTGCCAGGACGGATCGCGGTGCGTGCGATCACCTCGATCACGGCGGCGAGCGCGAAATCGCGCGTGGGCTCATCGCCCGCCAGAATTTGCGAGACGTTGCGACGAATTTTCGGCAAGGCGCCGACCAGCCGCTCCAGACGCTGCGCCTTCTGCTGCTCGCGCACCTTGGTCCAGTCGGCATGATAGCGATATTGCAGCCGGCCCGCGACATCTTTGCCGACCGCCTGCAAATGCGAGGTCGGGTCGGTCGCGTAGCGCACATCGACATAGGCCGGCGGCATCGCCATCGCGTTCAACCGCTTGATGGTCCCGGCATGCTTGATGACCGAGCCGTTCGCGCGCACGAAACTGTAGGTCTTGCCGCGCTTGCGACGGGTAATCGTGAGATTTTGCTGATCGCCCAGCGTCAGGCCCAGATCCTCGGCCAGCGTCTCAACCGAGGTGACGCGGAGTTTCGCGGCTTTCGGCTCAACCGTGACCACCTCGGTCGCCGGCTCCGGTTCGGAAATATCGAAATTCTGCTGATCGATCATGGCGTTACGGCCTCACACCCGCGAGCCGCACGCCCGTGGGTCCGTCCAGCTAATGCCGGTTCGCGAGCTTCGTTCCGGGCGTTGGCCTCGGCGATGAACGGGAAGTCTCAAAGGCACCAACTTGCAGTCTGAGAAAACCATGGCCGCGACCATTTAAGTCCTCACATAAGTCCTCATGCAATATTAGAGATTGCGTCGTAGCGTCCTGCAACTGAATGACATGCGCGCGGTGTAGAAGTGAGCCTTTCTGGTTGCAATACGACTCAGCCTGCCTTTGATTTGACCGATGCGGCGACCGAACTTCCAAACGAGTTGAAAGCCGAAACCGACCGTCTGCTGGCCGGGCGCACACGCGACATCGAGATCTCTGGGTCGTTATTGCGGCTCTATCTGAAACGGTCGTGGCCACAGCGCAGCAAAGTCGTGCGGGCTTGGGCGATCTGGATTATCTGTCTGAGCTTCGTGGTCGTCGCGATGTACGCCTTCGTGTCCCCACGTGACCTCTGGTTGATCGCGCCGATCATTGGCGTCTTCATTCCCGTCATCACCTTCGGCCTGTTCCTGCTCTGGCTTCGGCCGCGCCACCCCCGAATCGAAGGCCTGTCGGTCCTGCTGGTTCTGATTGGGATCATCGTCGCGTATGGCACCGTCGGACTGGGTGCCGGCGGGGCCGATTCGGAACGTTACCTGAACGGATCGCTGTCCGTGGCCACCATCGGGATCGTCTTGTTCAGGGTCGAACGCCGATGGTCGCTCGCCATGGGGTGTTGCTGTCCGCTCGTGTATCTGGCTTTTCAACTTCTCAATCCCAACATCGAGGTCGATAAGGCCATCGCCTCATGCCTGTTCTATGCCATGGGCCTGTTCTCGGTCGTGGCCGCGCGCAAGTACGCCGAGATCGTGTTTAAAAAGAACTTCCTGATGTCGCTGCGCAACGACTATCGCAACGTCGAATTGACCCGCGCCAATCGCTTGCTCGAAACGCTGGCGACGCGCGATCCGCTGACGGGACTCGCCAACCGGCGATCCGCCGCCGACCATATCGCGAAGATATGGGACGACGATGCCATCCCGAAAGCCACCATCGCCTTTGTCATGGTCGACATCGATCATTTCAAGAAACTCAACGACGCGGCGGGGCATGCCGCAGGCGACGAATGCCTCAAGCGGGTGGCGCGACGCATCGACACATCGGTGCGCTCCGGCAATGATGTCGTTTGCCGCTACGGCGGCGAGGAATTCCTGATCGTTCTGACCGACGTGACGCAGGAAACCGCCTGGAAGCTCGCGGAGCGGATTCGATCCGGGGTCGAGCGGCTTGCCCTCACCAATCCCGGTCTCGATCCGGTGACAGACGCGCCGGGCCTGGTGACGATCAGCCTTGGGGTTGCTTTCGCCGCTGATGGTATGGACTCGGAGCTGGTGGCGAAACGGGCCGATGACGCGCTCTACGAGGCCAAGCGCCGCGGCCGCAATCGCGTGTTCATGGCGATCGCGCCCGAACGCGCCTTGGTCCCGGCCGAGGTCGATGCGCCGTCCATCCTGCAGGGCGCCCGCCTCACTGGCCGATTGGCGCCAAAAGTCCTATAGCGGACGGCTTGTCGGCGCGTCATACGCCGACGCATAATCGATGCAAAACTTGGTTGGTCGCCCGACGTCGGCGCGGCCGGATGGAGGAAGCGATGTCCGAGAAGATCTACGACGTAACCCCGGAATGGGCTGACCGCGCTTTCGTCAACGACGCTCAGTATCAGGACATGTACGCGCGTTCTGTGAATGACCGCGTCGGATTCTGGGCCGAGCAGGCCCGCCGGCTCGACTGGAGCACGGAGCCGACGACGATCGAGAACACCTCGTTCGCGCCGGGCAACATCTCGATCAAATGGTTCGAGGATGGCGTCCTCAACGCCGCCTACAATTGCATCGACCGCCATCTCGCCACGCGCGCCGACCAGACCGCCATCATCTGGGAAGGCGACGATCCATCCGAATCGAAGAACATCACCTATCAGGAGTTGCACGACGAGGTCTGCAAGTTCGCCAACATCCTGCGAACCCGCAATGTCGGCAAAGGCGATCGCGTCACGATCTACATGCCGATGATCCCCGAGGCCGCCTTTGCGATGCTGGCCTGCGCGCGGATCGGCGCGATTCATTCGGTGGTGTTCGGCGGCTTCTCACCGGACTCGCTGGCGCAGCGCATCAAGGACTGCCAGTCGAAATTCGTCATCACCGCCGACGAAGGCCTGCGCGGCGGCAAGAAGGTGCCGCTGAAAGCCAATGTCGACGCGGCCATCGCCAAGTGTGGCGGCGTCGATTGGGTGCTGATGATCAAGCGCACCGGCGCCGCGGTGAACGTCGATCCGGTCCGTGACATCTGGTATCACGATGCGGCCGCGATGGTGACGACCGAGTGCCCGTGCGAACCGATGAACGCGGAGGATCCGTTGTTCATCCTCTACACGTCGGGTTCGACTGGACAGCCGAAGGGCGTGCTGCACACCACCGGCGGCTATCTGCTCTACACCGCGATGACGCATCAATACGTCTTCGATTATCACGACGGCGATATCTACTGGTGCACGGCCGATGTCGGCTGGGTGACCGGCCACAGCTATATTCTCTACGGACCACTCGCGAATGGCGCGACGACGTTGATGTTCGAGGGCGTGCCGAACTATCCGGACAATTCGCGCTTCTGGAACGTGATCGACAAGCACAAGGTCAACATTTTCTACACCGCCCCGACGGCAATCCGCGCGCTGATGCAATCCGGCGACGGCCCGGTCACGAAGACATCGCGCGCGTCCTTGCGCCTGCTCGGCTCGGTCGGCGAACCGATCAATCCGGAGGCCTGGGAATGGTATCACCGCGTCGTCGGCGACGCGCGGTGCCCGATCGTCGATACCTGGTGGCAGACCGAGACCGGCGGCATCCTGATCGCGCCGCTCCCCGGCGCCACCAAGCTCAAGCCCGGTTCAGCCACCAAGCCGTTCTTCGGCATCGAGCCGGAAATCGTCGACGCCGAGGGCAAGGTGCTGTCGGGCGCGACCGAGGGCAATCTGTGCATCGCCAAATCATGGCCGGGCCAGATGCGCACGGTCTATGGCGACCATGAGCGCTTCGAGCAGACCTATTTCTCGACCTATCCAAACAAATACTTCACCGGCGATGGCTGCCGCCGCGACGCCGATGGCTATTACTGGATCACCGGCCGCGTCGATGACGTCATCAACGTCTCAGGCCACCGCATGGGCACCGCCGAGGTCGAAAGCTCGCTGGTCGCGCATGACGCCGTCTCGGAAGCCGCCGTGGTCGGCTATCCGCACGACATCAAAGGCCAAGGCATCTACGCTTACGTGACGCTGATGACCGGCACCGAGCCGAGCGACGGCTTGCGGAAGGAATTGATCGCCTGGGTTCGCAAGGACATCGGACCGATCGCGTCGCCCGACCTCATTCAGTTCGCACCGGGCCTGCCGAAGAC
>JAQGJY010000325.1 GCA_028290325.1 Tardiphaga sp. | reverse complement strand
ATGGAGCCGTTCCGCACTCGCGCGCCGGCCGATCGCGGACCAGACACGGCGGGCGTCAACCTCTCGCTGACCCGCGCGCTGGTGGAAGCCAATCGCGCGCAGTTCAACATCAAGACCGCGCCGCAATCCGGCACGCTGATCGAGGTCGTGTTCTCGGTCCGGGCCGGCGCGACCGCGTAACAGCGCATTCGTCGTTACGTTAAGAATCCCTCTAAAAACGGGCCTTCGCGGCATTCCGTCGCGGACAACGGGCACCTCGTCGCGCTACTCACTGCGGCATCGTTTCGCAATGCCGGAGTTCACGATGTCGCCGTCCCGCACGCTCGCCGCCAGTCTTTTTCTTCTTGCTGCCACCGCATCCGCGTTCGCTGCTGACGAGGTCAACGTCTATACCTATCGCGAGACCAAGCTGATGCAGCCGCTGTTCGATGCTTTCAGCAAAGCGAGCGGTATCAAGGTCAATGTCATCTCCGCCTCAAGCGGCCTCGAGCAGCGGATCAAGGCCGAGGGCGCGAACAGCCCGGCCGATGTTTTGCTGACCGTGGATATCGGCCGCATCGACGACGCCGTGCAGGCCGGCATTTCGCAGCCGCTCAAATCCGACGTGCTGGAAAAGGCCGTGCCCGCGCAATACCGCGATCCCGCCGGGCACTGGGCCGGCATCTCGATGCGGGCGCGCGTATTCTATGTGTCGAAGGAGCGCGTGAAACAGGACGCGATCACCTATGACGAGCTCGCCGATCCAAAATGGAAGGGCAAGATCTGCATCCGCTCCGGCCAACACATCTACAACAACGCTTTGTTCGCGGCCTATGTGGCGAAGCACGGCGAAGCCAAGGCCGAGGAATGGCTGAAAGGTCTGAAGGCCAATCTCGCGCAAAAGCCATCGGGCGGCGATCGCGAGACCGCGCGCGACGTCGCGGCCGGCAAATGCGACATCGGAATCGGCAATACGTATTACTGGGCGTTGATGAACGACAAGGACGCCGACAAGAAGCCGTGGGCGGACGCGACGCGCGTCGTCTTGCCGACCTTCGTCGGCGGCGGCACGCATGTGAATCTCTCGGGCGTGCTGCTGACCAAGCACGCGCCGAACAAAGCCAACGGCATCAAGCTGATCGAATGGCTCGCCGGTGATACCGCGCAGCAGATCTACGCCGATGCCAATTACGAGTATCCGGTGAAGGCCGGCATCGCGATCAACCCGACGATCGCCAGCTTCGGCAAGTTGAATCCCGATCCGCTGTCGATCGCCCAGATCGCCGCCAGCCGTAAGGCCGCCTCGGCATTGGTCGACAAGGTCGGGTTCGATAATTGAGTTACAACGCGCGTTTGCTGACAGCTAGCGATGGGATGTGACATCTCACCCGACCGCTGCCGGCTCTCGCTGCCCTTGTGGCGGAGAGGTGGAGAGGGGGGTATCTCCGAACCCTGGGTTCGTTTTTCACCCCCCTCCCCGACCCTCCCCCACAAGGGGGGAGGGAACGCTCAGTGCCCGCTCACGTGACGCCGTCCCTCCCCGAACGTATCGCGACGATCCTCGCGGCCTTGATCGCGCTCGCGGTCGCGGCCCCCGTCATCAGCATCATCATGTTGGCGATCGCGCCGGCTGACGAGCTGTGGCCGCACCTGATCGCCTACGTCCTGCCGCAAGCGTTTCGCGATACCGCGCTGCTGCTGATCGGCGTCGGCGTCGTCGCGTTGATCGCCGGCGCCGGCACCGCGTGGCTGGTGTCGCTGCATGACTTTCACGGCCGCGCGTTGATGCTGTGGCTCCTGCCGTTGCCGCTGGCGATCCCGACCTATCTCGCGGCCTATGTTTATGTGGATCTGTTCGAGCCGCTTGGCCTTGTTCACACGTTGCTCATGCAATGGCTGCCCGCCGCGGATGCCGTGGAACTCCTGCCGCGGATGCGCTCGCTGCCCGGCGCGGTCGGCATCATCGGCCTGGTGCTGTATCCCTATGTCTATCTCTCCGCGCGGACGATGTTTCAATTGCAAAGCGCCGAATTCACCGAGGCCGCGCGGGTCCTCGGCGCGTCGCGCTGGACGGTTTTTCGCCGCGTGTCGCTGCCGATGGCGCGGCCGGCGCTGGCGGTCGGTCTCGCGCTCGTGTCATTGGAAACCTTGAACGATATCGGCGCGTCGGAATATCTCGGCGTGCGGACGCTGACCGTTGCGATTTTCACGACATGGCTCAATCGCGGCAGCCTGTCGGGCGCCGCGCAATTGTCGGTGTTCATGCTGGTGATCGTGGCATTGCTGATCGTGATCGAGCGGCGCGGCCGTCGCGACGCGGAGATGTCGTCGGAAAGTCCGCGCCTGACGCCGCGCACGCCGCTTCATGGTTGGGGCAATGCGCTGGCGCTGATCGGCTGTGGCGTGCCGGTGCTGCTCGGCTTCGCATTGCCGCTGTCCTACCTCGCGCGCCAAAGTTTTCGACGCGGCCTGTTCACGCAGGGCGACGCAATGCTGTGGCGCGACGCCTGGCATTCTTTCCTGTTCGCGGCCATCGCGACGATTGTCGCCTTGCTGCTCGGGCTGATCGTGCTGCTGGCGCAACGCTGGCGGCGCACGGCCTGGACGACGCTGTCGGCCTCCGTCGCGCAGACCGGCTACGCTTTGCCCGGGCTGGTGCTGGCGCTCGGCCTGCTGACGCCGGTGCTGGCGATCGACGGTGCGCTGAACACGATCGCGGCGTGGCTCGGCCGCGCATCACCCGGCCTCGTGATGGTTGGCTCGGGCGCCGCCGTCGTGATCGCCTATGTGATCCGGTTTCTCGCCGTGCCGACGGGCTTCATCAAGGCCGGCTTCGACCGCATTCCCGTGGACTACGACGACAGCGCGCGCAGCGTCGGCGCCTCGCGGCTGCGGACGTTGCGCCGCGTGCAATTGCCGCTGCTGCGCCCGGCATTGCTCGGCGCGGTCATCGTGGTGTTCGTCGATTGCCTGAAGGAATTGCCGGCGACGCTGCTGTTGCGGCCGCTGAATGTCGACACGCTGGCGACGTCGATCTATCAATATGCCAGCCGCGGCAGTTTCGAGGACGGCGCGGCGGCGGCGCTGTTGATCGTCGCGGCGAGCATTCCCCCGGTGGTGTGGCTGACGCGGTTCGCGGACATGCCGAGAGGGCCGGATTAAAGACCTGAAACGGACAACTCCGCACATCTGGCGTCGGATTCGAGGCTGCCCTATGATCACGCGATGATTGACGGTTCGATCACCCGCTTGCTGTGGCTTTGCGGCGGCGCTATCGCGGCGCTTGCGATGCTTGCGCCCGCGAGCCACGCTCAGGTCGCCCCGGTTCCTTACTTGAATGCCGGATCGTTTGGCCTCGACGGCAATGCCGACACTCAATATTGGGGCGAGGCGCCGGACGCGGATGGATTTCGCAAAGGCTTTGCGTTCCGCGGCTTCAGCACCCCGGTCAGCGCCTTCGGCAGCGGTCTTTCCTGGGGACCGATCGCTGCGTCACCCTTCAGTTTCAGCGGATTGACGTCCGAAGGCGGCCAGTACAGCTACAGCTTTAAAGGTGCTGGCGAGATCCCGGTCACCCTGTTCGGCGGCGTCACCACGCTCAGAGCGAACCCCGATGTTTTCACGTCGCTGGTCACGCCGGGCTTCGCGCGGAATAATACACTGGCCACCGGTTTTAACGCCGGCGTCGAATTCAAGCCGGCGCCGAATCTCAGCCTGTCGTTTTCCGCCGGTTACGTCCAACCGGCGGCGCCGGTCGCGACCGACCTGCGCTCGCAACTGCTCTCCGGCGCGGGGCGGTAGCGCTCACGCGTTGGTTAATGCCACCCGAAACTCGGCTTCCGTGTTGTTCTTGACGTCATCGAGCGTCACGCCGTCGGCGAGCTCGATCAGCGCCATGCCGTCATTGCCGTGCTTGTCGATGGTGAACACCGCCAGATCGGTCACGACCATATCGACGACCCTCTCGCCGGTCAGCGGCAGATTGCATTTTTTCAGAAGCTTCGGGCCGTCCTTGGCGGAATGCTCCATCACGACGATGACGCGCTTGACGCCGGCGACGAGATCCATCGCGCCGCCCATGCCCTTCACCATCTTGCCGGGGATCATCCAGTTGGCGAGGTCGCCGTTCTGCGCGACCTGCATCGCGCCGAGGATCGACAGATCGATATGGCCGCCGCGCACCATGCCGAACGAATCCGCCGACGAGAAATAGCTCGTGGTCGGCAGTTCGGTGACGGTCTGCTTGCCGGCGTTGATGAGGTCCGGGTCTTCCTCGCCTTCGTACGGAAACGGGCCCATGCCGAGCATGCCGTTCTCGCTCTGCAACTGCACGTCCACGCCATCGGGAATGTAGTTCGACACCAATGTCGGGATGCCGATGCCGAGATTGACGTAGAATCCGTCGCGCAATTCCTTCGCGGCGCGTGCCGCCATCTGGTCGCGGGTCCAGGCCATCAGACTTCCACTCCGGTTGCCGCAGCCGCGCGGTCTGCGCGCTGGCGGGTTGTCACCTTCTCGATCCGCTTGTTGCCATTGCCGACATGGACAATGCGCTTCACGAACACGCCGGGCGTATGGATGTGATCGGGATCGATCTCGCCGGCCGGCACCAGATGCTCGACCTCGGCGACGGTGATGCGCGCGGCGGTCGCCATCATCGGATTGAAGTTACGCGCGGTCTTGCGATAGACGAGATTGCCGGCGGTGTCGCCCTTCCAGGCGTGGACGATCGCGAGATCGGCGAACAGTCCGCGCTCCATGATGTACTTCTCGCCGTCGAATTCCTTCTCCTCCTTGCCCTCGGCGATCAGCGTGCCGACGCCGGTCTTGGTATAAAATGCCGGGATGCCGGCGCCGCCGGCGCGGATGCGCTCGGCCAGCGTGCCCTGCGGCGAGAATTCCAGCTCCAGTTCGCCGGCGAGATATTGCTGCGCGAACAGCTTGTTCTCGCCGACGTAGGACGAGATCATCTTCTTGATCTGGCGGGTTTCCAGCAGCCGCGACAGGCCGATGCCATCGACGCCGGCATTGTTCGAGACCACGGTCAGATCCTTGACCCCGGAATCGCGCAGCGCGTCGGACAGCGCTTCGGCGATGCCGCAGAGGCCGAAGCCGCCGGACATGACCATCATGCCGTCCCTCAAAATGCCGTCGAGCGCCGCCTTGGCGTCGGGATAGACCTTGTTCATGGGCAATGCGACCTGATCTGGGACAAGACAAAACGTGGTCTGGATTATTAGGCGGAATGCCGTTGAGGCGTCAATCGCGGGCCATATGCCTCACAAACGAGCCTTGAAACCGTCAAGAAAAACCAGCAAGTTGCGTCCAACGCTGACAGGACGACGCGCAAGGCCGCTGTATGGCTTTCTTGTTCTGGCTGGTGCCCGAATCCAAAACTCCGGATATGTCATTGACGATGGCCCAAGGAATGAGACGCCTGGGGATGCCGGTTGCGGCAGCCATGGGAGTGTTGCTGGGCCTGCTGCTGATCGGGCTCGTTGCGCTGTCGTGGCTGCTCAACCGCGACGTCATGCGCGATGCGATCGCGGCGCAGATCCGCGCCGTCACCGGCCTCGAACTCGTCGCCGGCGGCATGATCGACGTTTCGGTCTTCCCCGGCAGCTATGTCTCGTTTCATCAGGTCAATCTCAGCAGCGGCGCGAGCGACGCCAACGCTCCGGCATTGGTGGTCGATACGCTGACCGCCAATTTGCGGCTGCTGCCGCTCTTGATGAAGCGGTTCGAGATTTCCGACGTGATGATGCTGCGGCCGCACATCAAGGTGGCGCGCGACGCCGCCGGCGGCAGCAACTGGACGCCGTTCATCGCGACGCTGGCGCGCAACCTCAAACCCGGCGGCACGCCGCTGTCGTTCTCCGAAATCCGCATTCAGGACGGCATTCTCAACTATCGCGACGAGGCCGCCGACCGCACCGAAACCGTCAGCGACATCGATCTGTCGCTGGCCTGGCCGTCAATCTCGCGCTCCTTTGCCGCCACCGGCCAGTTCGACTGGCATGGCGAACGCATCGACGGCAGCATCAGCGTCAGCGACTTCCTCGCCGCGCTGTCGGGCGAGCGCTCCGGCCTCAAGGCGCGGCTGACAGGACCGCCCATCAAGCTGGCTTTTGACGGCGCGGTCGCCAATAAAACCAGCCTCGTCATGGAGGGCGTCGTCACGGCGGACAGCCCGTCGCTGCGCAACGCATTGCGCTGGATGGGTCAGGCGCCGCCCGGCTCGGGCGGGTTCGGCCGCTTCGCGCTGAAAGCCCGCGCCAGCGTCGTCGGTTCGTCGATCGCGCTCACCAACGTGAATCTCGACATCGACGGCAACACCGCCGAAGGCGTGATGACGTACACCAACAACGGCCGGCAGGCGTTGCAGGCCACGCTTGCGGCCGGCGCACTCGATTTCACGCCCTATGTCGGCACCATCCGCCTGCTCGCCTCCGGCGCGCGCGACTGGAACCGACAGCTGTTCGACCTCGGCGCGTGGTCGGCGACCGATCTCGACATGCGGCTGTCGGCCGCCAAGGTCACGGTCGGCTCGTCAGTGCTCGGCCGCACCGCGCTCGGCGCCAATTTGCGCAACGGCGCGCTCGCGCTATCGATCGGCGAGGCCCAGATGTATGGCGGCATCGTCAAGGGCTCGCTCGGCATCGCGCAAGCCGCGGCCAATGTCGAGGTCAAGGCGCAGGTGCAGTTCAGCGACGTCGACCTGCAGCAGACCGCGAGCGACCTGTTGGGCGTCAACAAACTGTCCGGCCGCGGCAACCTCAACGTCGCGCTGGAAGCCACCGGATCGAGCCCGTTCGGCCTCGCGACCTCGCTCGACGGCACGGCCAACCTGATCGGCCGTGACGGCGCGATCTCGGGCTTCAACGTCGAGCAATTGCTGAAGCGGCTGGAGCGCCGACCGTTGAGCGGCGGCGGCAATTTCCGCAGCGGATCGACGCCGTTCACGACGCTCACGATGGCGCTGAAATTCTCCGACGGCATCGCGACGGCGCAGGATATCCGGCTCGACGGCCCGACGGCGCGGCTCACACTGACGGGCACGACCTCGATCCCCGCGCGCGAGTACGATTTCAAGGGCGTCGCCAGTCTCACGACAGCCGCCGCGCCGGGCTTCGAGTTGCCGTTTGTCGTTCAAGGTCCGTGGGACGACCCGCTGATCTTTCCGGACCCGGAAAGCCTGATCCGCCGCTCGCCGGGCGCGGCCCCGTTGCTCGACGCGGTCAAGGATCGCAAGACCCGCGACGCCGTCCGCTCGGTGCTGGAACGGATCACGGGGCAGAAGCAGTCGGCGCCGGCGGAGCCCGAGGCGGCCCCGGCCGCCGCGCCGGAAACCACCGCGCCACCGGTCGCGACCGAGGCGCCGGCTGCGACCGACGCCGCACCGAAGGCGGAATGAGTTCGGCCTTGCGAGCCGACGGAAAGTTGGCCGTTGTCAGCTTTCCGTCGAATGCACTTACAACGGCGCGGCGCTTTCACCACGCGCGCGTGACAGCTTGGACACCAGCGACGCCGTGACGATCAGCACCGTGATCAACGCGATGATCAGCGTGCAGACGGCGTTGATCTGCGGCTTCACGCCGAGCCGCACCTCCGAATAGATGCGGATCGGCAGCGTCGCCGAGCCCGGCCCGGTCGCGAAACTCGCGATCACCACATCGTCCAGCGATAACGTGAAGGCCAGCATCCATCCGGCGGCGATCGCGGGCCAGATCAACGTCAGCGTCACCGCGATAAAGGCGCGCGTCGGGGTGCAGCCGAGATCCATCGCCGCTTCCTCCAAACCGCGATCGAGCGCCGACAGTCGCGACTGCACGGCGACGGCGACGAAACACATCGTCAGCGTGGTATGGGCCGCCGTCACCGTCCAGAATCCGCGCTCGGCGTTGACCGCCACGAACAGCAGCAGCAGCGACAGGCCGGTGATGACTTCCGGCATCACCAGCGGCGCATAGAGCATCCCCGAGAATGCGCCGCGCCCGCGAAAGCCCTCGCCGCGCGCGAGCGCCACCGCCGCCAGCGTGCCGAGCAAGGTCGCCAGCGTCGCCGAGGCGACGCCGACGCGAAGGCTCATCCATGCCGCCGCCAGCATCGCGGAATCGTTGAACAGGTCCTGATACCAACGCAGCGACCAGCCTCCCCACACGGTGACCAGCCGCGAGGCGTTGAACGAATAGATGACCAGGATGACGATCGGCAGATAGAGGAAGGCCGCGCCGAGCGTCAGGCAGATGATGTTGAAGGGCGACAGCCTGTTGGCGCGCATGCTAAGCAGCCTCCCGGCGCGACGAGGCCGACTCCCTGGCGGCTCGGGGGAGAGCTAAGTCACGGCCCGCGGCGAGCATCACCGCGCCTCCAACTGGCGGCGTTGCAGGCGGTTGTAGATGGCCAGCGGCGTGAGCAGCACCAGCAGCAGCACGATGGCGATCGCGGAGGCGACCGGCCAATCCTTGTTGGTGAAAAATTCGAGCCACAAGGTCTGCCCGATCATCGAGGACTCCGAACCCGCGAGCAAATCGGGAATCACGAATTCGCCGGTGATCGGAATGAAACACAGCAGCCAGCCTGCGGCGACGCCCGGCAACGACAGCGGCAATGTGATCGACCAGAACGCCCGACGCGGCGACGCGCCGAGGTCGTTCGCGGCTTCGAGCAAGGCCGGATCCATCTTCGACAGCGTCGCGTAAAGCGGCAGGATCATGAACGGCAGATAGCTGTAGATCATCCCGAGATACATCGCGCTGTCGGTCGAGAGCCACACCACCGGCTCCGCCACGATCCGCAACGCCAGCAGCACCTGATTGAGCAATCCGTCATGCTGCAGGATGGTGATCCAGGCATAGATGCGGATCAGGAACGATGTCCAGAACGGCACGATGACCAGCATCATCGCCACTGGCTGCCAGCGCAGCGGCAGGCGCGCCATGCCGTAAGCGATGGGATAACCGATCGCGAGCAGCAGTGCCGTCGAGACCAGCGCCACGACAAGGCTTCGCAGGTAGGACAGCACATAGAGATTGTCCGTCAGCAGCAGCCGGAAACTGTCGACCGATAACAGGCCGAGCGCGGCCCGCCATGCGGCATCGTCCATCGCGATGGCGAAGGTCGGCAGATAAGGCGGCTGCGACAACGCGGATTGCGACAGGCTGATCTTCAGCACGAAGCCGAACGGCACCAGAAACAGCAGCAGCATCCAGACGTAAGGCACGATCGCCGCAAGCCGCGCCGGCCGTGTGAAGATCGGCCGGCCGCTCATCGCGTCAACACCACGGCGTCGTCGGGCTCAAATGTCGCGCAAACCTGGTCGCCGGCCGCGAACGCGTCATTGTCGCGGCGCATTGTGTTGGCGAGCGTCGCGCGCCAGATCATGCCGCCGTCCAGCCTGATCGTGTAGAGCGTGACGCCACCGAGATAGCCGACGCCCGTGATGGTGCCGGCGCGCGCGTTGGCGTCGGCGGCGCTGCCGGGCCACGCCAGGCGCATCTTCTCGGGCCGGATCGCAAGGCAGACATGATCCTGCGCTTGCGCGTCCGTGGCCACGGCGCGCAATGTGCCGACGCTGTCGGTCGTGACCTCGATTCGCGCGCCGTGGCGCGCCACGACCCGCCCCTCGATCAGATTGACGTCGCCGACGAAGCCGGCGATCCAGCGCGAATTCGGCGCTTCATACAACGTACGCGGCGTCGCGACCTGTATGAGCCGACCCTCCTTCATCACGCCGATGCGATCGGCCATCGTCATCGCCTCGTCCTGATCGTGGGTGACGACCACGAAGGTGGTGCCGAGCCGGCGTTGCAGCGCCATCAATTCGAGCTGCGTGCTGTCGCGCAGCTTCTTGTCCAGCGCCGCCAGCGGTTCGTCGAGCAGCAGCAGTCGCGGCCGCCGTGCCAGCGCCCGCGCCAGCGCGACGCGCTGGCGCTGGCCGCCCGACAGCTGATCCGGCTTGCGCGCCTCGAGACCATCGAGCCGCACCAGCGCGAGCATTTCGGCGACCCGCGCATCGATCTCGGCGCGGGGTAACGCGGCGCGCTTCAAACCGAAGGCGATGTTGTCCCGCACGCTGAGATGCGGAAACAGCGCGTAATTCTGAAACATCATGTTGACGGGCCGCCGATGCGGCAGAACCGGCGCGATGTCCGCCCCGTCGAGGAGAAGGCGCCCGGTATCCGGCGTTTCGAAACCGGCAAGCAATCGCAACAACGTCGTCTTGCCGCAGCCGGACGGACCGAGCAAGGCGAAGAATTCGCCGCGACCGATCTCGAGCGACAGATCATCGACCGCCCCGACATCGCCGAAACGTTTCGACACCCGGTCGATACGGAGCAGCGGCGTTGCGACGTCAGGTGAGAGCGTTGCGGAGGAAATCATTGCCGCCAAGCTAGCTTCGGATCGATGGCGGCTCAACCCGCCAGTCGTTCGGCAGCG
>JAQGJY010000312.1 GCA_028290325.1 Tardiphaga sp. | reverse complement strand
TTCCATGTCTCGCATCATTAAGTAAGAATTTCTGACTATCGTCGCGACAAATCCTCAGAGGTCAATCCTCACCATTTTTGGACGTGTCGTATGAAGTTGTCGAACCTGAAGATCACTCCGAAAATTGGCATCCTTGTCGCCATCACCCTGATCGGTCTGGGGATGGCCGGGCTGTTCGCGGCCTATATGGTGAAAGCCGAATTGCTGAAAGCGCGGCTTGACCAGACCCACGCCATTGTCGAGGTCGCGAAGAACTTGGCGACTGGACTGCAAAAGCAGGTCGCGGCCGGCCAGTTGACCAAGGAGGCCGCCACCGCCGAATTCGCCCGCCGTCTGCAAACCATGACCTACGACAATGGCGCCGGCTACATGTTCTCGTACGGCATGGACGGTATGACCATCACGGCGCCCGATCCGAAG
This sequence comes from Tardiphaga sp., assembly GCA_028290325.1. Classification (GTDB taxonomy): domain Bacteria; phylum Pseudomonadota; class Alphaproteobacteria; order Rhizobiales; family Xanthobacteraceae; genus Tardiphaga. The sequence continues at coordinate 2,948 of JAQGJY010000312.1, read as the reverse complement.
CAGATCGGCACAATCCGACTCGATATCGAAACCAACGGCCGAAAGCTGGCGCGCGAGCTGCGCGATGGCGTTGCCGCCAAGGGCGATGTCACGCTGTTCTATGAGTATTACAAGCCCGGCCAGGAGCAGCCGGTCCGCAAGGTCTCCTACGCTGTCGCCATTCCAGGCTGGGACATGTTCGTCGGGACCGGTGCCTATCTCGATGATATCGACGCCGAACTGATCCCGATCATGCGCGCGTTGGCGTTGGCGATGGTGGCTATCGGCGGCGTTGCCGCCCTGATTGCGTGGTTGATCGGCCGCAGCATCACCGGGCCGCTCAATCAGCTCGGTCTGCGGATGCGGGCCCTGGCCGACGGTTCGCTCGATGGCGAGATTCCCGGTGTCGGCCGAAGGGACGAGGTCGGCGCGATGGCGGCCGCGGTGCAGGTCTTCAAGGACAACGCCATTCGCGTGCGCGGCCTCGAACTCGTTGAGGCCGAATCGGGGGCGAGGACGGTCGCCGAGCGACGCGTGGCGATGCACAATCTGGCCGACGACTTCGAACACAGCGTCAATGGAATCGTTCAGTCGGTGTCGTTGGCGGCCACCGGGATGCAAACCACCGCGCAGCAGATGTCGGCCACCGCTGGTGATACGAGTTCGCTCGCGGCGACCGTCAGCGCCGCGTCCGGTCGGTCGTCCAGCAATGTCGGAACGGTTGCGGCGGCGGCGGAGGAATTGTCGGCTTCGGTCGCCGAGGTTCTGCGCCAGATGGCGCAGTCGAGTGCGATCGCCAGCAAGGCGGTGAGCGACGCGCACCACACCAACGAGATGGTCAAGATGTTGTCCAGCGGAGCGGAAAAAATCGGCGAAGTGGTGCAGTTGATCCACAGCATCGCGGCCCAGACCAACCTGCTGGCGCTCAATGCGACCATCGAAGCGGCGCGTGCCGGTGATGCCGGTCGCGGCTTCGCGGTCGTGGCCTCCGAGGTCAAGGCGCTGGCCAGTCAGACCGCCAAGGCCACGGAAGATATCGCCGCTCAGGTTGCGTCGATGCAGGCCTCCACCAATGAGGCCGTCGTCTCGATCGGTGAGATCACCGGCACGATCCGGCAGATGAGCGATATCACCGGCAGCATTTCGGTGGCGATCGAGGAGCAGGGTGAAGCGACCCGCGAGATCGCCCGCAGTATTCAGTCGGTTGCGACGGGGTCGAGCGAAATCAGCGAACATATCGGCAGCGTCAGCTTGGCGGCCGAAGCGACTGGCGGGGCCGCGTCGCAGGTTCTGTCGAATGCGCGTGAACTCGACGCCCAGTCCGGCCATCTGCGCGCCGCGGTCGATGAGTTCCTCAGCAAGGTCCGGGCTGCGTAGACTTGGATTGAACGTCAAATCACGGCATGGCGCCTCGTGGCCAACGTGAGCCCGGGATCTTGAAGATTCCGGGCTCGCGCGCGCAAGGAGGCGCGCGCGCCGGAAGCGCGACGGCCTCATTTCGCTTTCAGGAATGCGCCGACTTCCAGCAGCACGAACTCGTTGTCGTCGGCCTTGTTCGGGTCGCGACTCGATGAGAACGGCAGGTTGTTGTCGTTGCCCACGATGATATGCGTGGCATCGACGCGATCGACATTCTCGATCGTGAAGAATGGAAACGTCAGCACGCCGTTATCGAGCTCCTTGCGTGCCAGCTGTTTCGGGTCCTGAATCTTCATCAGGTCGATAAAACCGATCTTGCGCACCGGCTTGCCGACATTGCCGTCGTTCAGTTCGATCTTGTAGACGCGCTTGAATTTCGCGACATCGGGAAAGCAATCGGTGCCGCGCACGCCGGCCGCGCAGGCTTTGGCGGCCGTGCCTTCATTGTTGTCGCGCTCGATGACCAGCCCCTGATCGGCATCGATCATGTTAAAATCGCCGATCGCGTTGCCATTGTTCTCGAATACGTAGTGCCAGAAACGACCGGTGAAGGCCTCGCTGGCCACGTCGAATTCGAGGATGCGTGAGGCCTCCTTGCCGTCGACGCGCTCCCAGTCCTTTTTCTCAGCATCCCACAGCGGACCTTCGAGCAGGCCGTAGAGGAATTTGCCGTCCTTCGACGCGGCGAACCCCTCGAACCCCTTCGAGCGGCGCAGGTTCGCACCCGTCAGCGCCGCGCCCGGCGCACCGGGCGATTGCACGGCCCAATGGTCGGGCGAGCGCACCGGCTTGCCGTCGGCCATGGTCTCGAACAGGCCGAGGATCTTGCCGGTCTTGTCAGCCTTGAGAATGTAGGGACCGAATTCGTCGCCGATCCAGAACGTATCGCCGATGATCTGAAAACCCTCGGTGTCGAAATCGGCCCCGGTCAGATAACGCGGAGGCGTATCCTCGTGCAGGATCCGGAACGGCACCTTCTTGTCGGGGTCGTGCAGGAAGATGGTCTCTTGTCGCTCGATCCTGCCGCTGGTCCAGTCGATCTTGTGGCGGTTGAGATAGAGCATCGAGTCGGCGGAGTTGTAGCGCGAGCCGAGGCCGTTATCGGTCAGCACCCAGAACGATCCATCCGGCATCGTCTTGATACCGGAATGACCTTGCAGCGGCTGGCCCTTGAACGGCAGCGACACGCCGGTCGGCCGCTCGTAGGATTTGCCCATCACGGTGCCGCGTGCGTCGATGCGCTTGCCGGTGGAGTATTTGCCCGAGGTTTTAAGGTCGTCGGGTGCGTCGGCCGGCGCGTCGATGAAGCTCTGCGCCGGCAGCACGGCGTGGCCGGCCAGCGTCGCCGGAAATTCGTTGCTGTCGGCGAATGCCAACGATGACATGACGATGAGCGCGACGGTCGAGAGCAGGGCAGCCCGCATGATGAATCTCCTTCAGATCATGCGCTGTGTTCTGACCATCGCTCACAACGCGCGGCTGACGGTTTTGTGACGGGCGGGTGACGCCGGGGATCGAGACCAAAGCCGCGCGGCGATACTTTTGCGGGT
>JAQGJY010000310.1 GCA_028290325.1 Tardiphaga sp. | reverse complement strand
CGATCCGCGGCGTGCTGGCCTATGCGCTCGGCGGCGGCGTGGTCGGGCTGGCCTGCTATCTCGGCCTCGTGCCGTTCGACACGGAGTCGTGGCGCTTCGACGGCATCGTGCGCCGTCATCTCGAAGTGATGACCGGCGCGGGGATTGTTGGTGGCTTGATTTACTGGATGATCGCGGGGCGCAATGCCGGTGCGTGGCGATCGCCGGCGCGGCAATCCCGCGATTGACCGACCAGCTCACGCCGGTTCGGGCGAGGTCCGCGCAGGCGCGGGCCCAGCCCGGGACCTATCAAAGGCATCGTGTCGTCGTCACGCCCCGGCTCCGCGAAGCGATGCTTGCGATGCAAGAGCAGCGCTGGCGTATCGCGTTGCGCCGGGGCACGCGGCCTCCGCGCCACTCGCGAATCTCGACGAAGTGCCCGGCGATCGCCGCCGCCGCCGCCATCGCCGGCGACACCAGATGCGTCCGTCCCTTGAAGCCCTGACGGCCCTCGAAATTGCGATTCGACGTCGAGGCGCAGCGCTCTTCCGGCGCCAGCTTGTCCGGGTTCATCGCCAGACACATCGAGCAGCCCGGCTCGCGCCATTCGAAGCCTGCCTTGAGGAAGATCTTGTGCAGGCCCTCGGCTTCCGCCTGCTCCTTCACCAGACCCGATCCCGGCACGATCATCGCGTTGAGATTGCCGTTGACGGTCTTGCCCTCGACGACCTTGGCCACCGCGCGCAGATCCTCGATGCGGCCATTGGTGCAGGAGCCGATGAAGATGCGATCGAGTTTGATGTCGGTGATCTTGGTGCCGGCCTTCAGGCCCATGTAATCCAGCGCCCGATGCTTCGACAGCCGCTTGGCTTCGTCGGGAATCTGATCGGGATCGGGCACCACGCCGGAGATCGAGACCACGTCCTCCGGCGACGTGCCCCAGGTCACGATCGGCGGCAGCTTGGCCGCGTCGAGCCGGATTTCATGGTCGAAATGCGCGCCGTCGTCGGAGCGCAACGTTTCCCAGTAACGCATCGCCGCATCCCAGGTCTCGCCCTTCGGCGCCATCGGGCGGCCTTTCAAGAAGTCATAAGCCTTCTGGTCCGGCGCGATCAGGCCGGCGCGCGCGCCACCTTCGATCGACATGTTGCAGACCGTCATGCGGCCTTCCATCGACAGCGCACGGATCGCCTCGCCGGCATATTCCAGCACGTAGCCGGTGCCGCCCGCGGTGCCGATCTCACCGATGATGGCGAGGATGATGTCCTTCGAGGTCACGCCGTCCGGCAATTTGCCGTCGACGGTCGCGCGCATGTTCTTGGCCTTCTTCTGGATCAGCGTCTGCGTCGCCAGAACGTGCTCGACCTCCGACGTGCCGATGCCATGCGCCAACGCGCCGAACGCGCCATGCGTCGAGGTGTGGCTGTCACCACAGACGATGGTGGTGCCGGGCAGCGTGAAGCCCTGCTCCGGACCGATGACGTGCACGATGCCCTGCCGGATGTCGTGTTCGTTGTAATAGGTGACGCCGAACTCACGGGCGTTCTCGGCCAAAGCCGCGATCTGCTCGGCGCTTTCCGGATCGGGATTGGGCTTGCTGCGATCCGTGGTCGGGACGTTGTGATCGACGACGGCCAGCGTCTTCTCGGGCGCATGAACGCGGCGGCCGGCGGTGCGCAGGCCCTCGAAGGCTTGCGGCGACGTCACTTCATGGACCAGATGGCGATCGATATAGAGGAGACAGGTGCCGTCATCGGCCTCGTGGACCAGATGGTCATTCCAGATCTTGTCGTACAGCGTGGTCGGTGTGGCGGATTTCGAAGCGGACATGATGGCGGGCTTTCAATCGGATTTTTGATATCGGTGAGGGCGAACGCGCAGCACAAGCCGCAGGCGTTCAGGCCGCGGTCCTGGACGTCGCAAGCGCCGACGTCGTCAGCCGGCCGAAGAACCGCCATGGCAGGCGGCTTCGGTCGTCGAGCACGATGCGTGCTGTAGCGGCCTGACGGATTGGAAACATTCCAGTCTCATAGCACAGGCCGCGGGCCAGCGCGAGTTGCGTTTGCTGGAGGTGGTCATTGCGAGCCGGTCCTGAGTCGGCCGTCCGCCGACTTAGCACTCAGCCAAGCAATTTCGTCGCAAACGAGAAGCAAGACTGGATTGCGTCGTCGCGCCCCTTCCTCGAAGACGAGGAACAGGCGCTTCCCGCAATGACGAAACAACCCGAGAAACAAAAAGCGCGGAGCTCTCGCCCCGCGCTTTTCGTAAACCAAAACCGAAATTACTGAGCGGCGACGGCGGCCTTCTGCGGGCGCTCGGTCTTCTTCTCGACGATGCGCGCCGACTTGCCGCGCAGGTTGCGCAGGTAATACAGCTTGGCGCGACGCACCTTGCCGCGACGCACGACCTTGATCGAGTCGATCATCGGCGACATCACCGGGAAGACGCGCTCGACGCCCTCGCCATAGGAAATCTTGCGGACCGTGAAGCTCTCATTGAGGCCACCGCCCGAACGTCCGATGCAGACGCCCTCATAGGCCTGGACGCGCGAACGATCGCCTTCGACGACCTTCACGTTGACGATGACGGTATCGCCGGGACCGAATTCCGGGATGGTCTTGGTCGCGGCAAGGCGGTCGAACTGCTCTTTTTCGAGCTCTTGGATCAGGTTCATCGAAATCTCCATCGGCGGCGCGCCCGACCATCCCGGCTCGGGTTGCGCGAAATTCGTATCCAGCGTTGGCAGGATTTCCGGGGTCTCTACAGCAATCCTGTGGGCTTGTCACCCATCCGTCTTGTTTTTTGCCGGCATTTGGTTGCGAGCATGCCAGAGATCGGGCCGCCGCGTTTGCGTGAGGGATTGGGCCTGCGCGCGGCGCCAGGCCGCGACCTTGGCGTGGTCGCCGGACAACAGAATCTCCGGGATCGCCGCGCCCTCGAAACTTTGCGGGCGGGTATATTGCGGATATTCGAGCAGACCGTCCGAGAAGCTCTCGTCCGTCCCCGACTCGGGCTTGCCCATCACACCCGGCAGCAGCCGCACGCAGGCATCGATCACGGTCATCGCGGCGATCTCGCCACCGGACAGCACGTAGTCCCCGATAGACACCTCTTCGAGCCCGCGCGCGTCAATCACGCGCTGGTCGATGCCCTCGAAACGACCACAGACGATCAGCGCGCCGGGGCCGGCCGCCAGCCCCGCAACCCGCGCCTGCGTCAGCGGCGTGCCGCGCGGGCTCATGACGAGGCGGGGACGGGCGATGCCGGCATCGGCGGCATCGATCGCAGCGGCCAGCACGTCGGCGCGCAGCACCATGCCGGGGCCGCCGCCGGCCGGCGTATCATCGACGCTGCGGTGACGATCCCCGGCCGAGGCGCGGATGTCGCGCGCCTCCAGCGCCCAGAGGCCCGACGCCAGAGCGCGTCCGGCAAGGCTGACGCCGAGCGGACCGGGAAACATCTCGGGAAACAGCGTCAGGACGGTCGCGCGCCAAGTCATATGGAAGCCAATCATCGTCATTGCGGGCGAGCGTCACCGGCGCTTGCCGACCGACGCTGAGCGACGCATTCCAGCTCTTGCTGACCAGGAACTGGATTGCTTCGTCATTGCGTTTCTCGAAAACGACGACAAACGCCATCTCCCCTCGATAACGGGGAACGGCTTCTACGCCAACGGATGGTTGGGCGTGTCGCCCTCGATCTCGTCCGGCAGCACGATCACGACATGGCCGGCGGCGAGATCGACCGTCGGCACCACCGCATCCGTGAACGGCAACAGCAGCGTCGGTCCGGCCGGTGGCGCGATCTCGATGATCGTGCCGGCGCCGAAGTCATGGATCGCCAGCACGCGGCCGATCGGTGCGTGCGCCGGATCGACTGCCGCGAGCCCGATCAGATCGGCATGGTAGTATTCGCCGTCATCGGTCGGCGGCAGGCGATCACGCGCGATGTAAAGTTCGATGCCGTTCAGCCGAGCAACCTCATCGCGGCCGGCGACGCCTTTCAGCGTCACCACCAGATGATCCTTCACGGCGCGCGCCTCCACGATCTCGAATGATCGCGCGCCGTCCTGCGTCGTCAGCGGGCCATAGTCCAATACGGCCAGCGGATCGTCGGTGAACGGCCACAGCTTCACCGCCCCGCGCACGCCATGCGGCGCGCCGATCCGCGCGATGCAAATCTGCGGCTTCCGCGACATGTGACGCTGTCGCGCTTACTTCTTCGCGGCGGCTTCGGCGGCGGCCTTGCGCTCCTTGCGCGGCACCGCCTTTTCCGGATTGTTGCGGACTTCACGCTTCACGACGCCGGCCGCATCGAGGAAACGCGACACGCGGTCGGACGGCTGCGCGCCCTTGGCGAGCCAGGCCTTGACCTTGTCCAGGTCGATCTTCAGGCGGGTCTCGTTGTCCTTCGGCAGCAGCGGATTGAAATAGCCGAGACGCTCAATGAAACGGCCATCGCGCGGGAAGCGCGAGTCGGCGACGACGACGTGATAGACGGGACGCTTCTTGGTGCCTGCGCGCGCGAGGCGGATGACGACGGACATGATGTTCTCCTGGGTGTCAGTTGGGTTTATAGTTGAAATTCAACGAGGCCATCGGCGCCGCCTGCGCGGATGACGACGGTCGTGATTGTTGAAACAGCGCGATCATTTCTTCTTCCCGAAACCCGGGAAGCCACCGAGTCCCGGCAGGTTCGGACGTCCGCTGCCCAGCCCCGGAAGGCCCGGCGCGTTCCGCAACGCGGTCGGCATGTCCTTCGGCAGTTGCGGCAGGCCGCCACCGGATTGCAACTTCTCGGTCATCGCCTTGATTTCCTCCGGCGACGGACCGCCGCCACCGAAACCCATCGCCTGCGCCATGCCGGCCATCGGCCCGCGTTTGCCGGCCTTGCCGCCCATGGCCTTCATCATGTCGGCCATGTTGCGATGCATCTTGAGCAGCTTGTTGACCTCCTCGACCTTCAGACCGGCGCCCGCGGCGATGCGCTTTTTGCGGCTGGCCTTGAGGATGTCGGGGTTCTTGCGCTCCTGCCGGGTCATCGAATCGATCACCGCGACCTGGCGCTTCAGCACCTTGTCGTCCAAACCGGCCGAGGCGATCTGGTTCTTCATCTTGGCGATGCCGGGCATCATGCCCATCAGGCCGGAGAGCCCGCCCATGTTGGACATCTGCATCAACTGGTCGCGCATGTCGGCGAGGTCGAACTGACCCTTGCGCATTTTCTCGGCGGTGCGCGCGGCTTTTTCGGCATCGATATGCGCGGCGGCTTTTTCCACCAGCGAGACGACGTCGCCCATGCCGAGGATGCGGCCGGCAATGCGCGACGGATGAAAGTCTTCCAGCGCATCGGTTTTTTCGCCGGTGCCGATCAGCTTGATCGGCTTGCCGGTCACGGCGCGCATCGACAAGGCCGCGCCGCCGCGGCCGTCGCCATCGACGCGCGTCAGCACGATGCCCGTCAGGCCGACGCGCTGGTCGAACGAACGCGCGAGATTGACGGCGTCCTGGCCGGTCAGCGAATCCGCGACCAGCAGCACTTCGTGCGGCTGCGCCACCGATTTGATCTCGGCCGCCTCCGACATCATGTCTTCGTCGAGCGTGGTGCGTCCCGCCGTGTCGAGCAGCACGACGTCGTAGCCGCCGAGCTTGCCGGCCTCGATGGCGCGGCGGGCGATCTGCGCCGGCTTCTGGCCCGCGACGATCGGCAGCGTCTGGATATCAAGGTCGCGGCCGAGGATCGCGAGCTGCTCCATGGCGGCCGGACGATAGATGTCCAGCGACGCCATCAGCACCTTCTTTTTGTCGCGCTGCGTGAGGCGGCGCGCCAGCTTGGCGGTGGTGGTGGTTTTGCCGGAGCCTTGCAAGCCGACCATCATGATCGCAACCGGCGGCACGGCGTTGAAATCGAGGCCGCCTTCGCCGTCCGCGCCCAACGTCGCGACCAGCTCGTCATGAACGATCTTGACGACCATCTGGCCCGGCGTCACCGACTTGACCACGGTGGCGCCGATCGCCTGGGCGCGGACCCGTTCGATGAAATCACGGACCACGTCGAGCGACACGTCGGCTTCGAGCAACGCGCGGCGCACTTCGCGCATCGCGGCATCGACATCGGCTTCCGACAGCGCCCCGCGACCGGTCAACCGGTCGAGAATTCCGCCCAATTTTTCCGACAGATTGTCGAACATCGCGTCCACGTTCCAAACAGTGAAACGCCCGAGGGCGCATCGCGCTGTCGGGCGTTGACCTCCGGTCTCAAGGGCCGGTCGGCGGGTCGAAAAGAGAACTTT
>JAQGJY010000303.1 GCA_028290325.1 Tardiphaga sp. | reverse complement strand
TTCTCCATGCCCTCGGTCACCTTGCCCCATACGGTGTATTGACCGTTGAGGAACGAGGCGTCGTCGAAGCAGATGAAGAACTGGCTGTCGCCGGAGTCCGGGCTGGCGGCGCGGGCCATCGACGTGGTGCCGCGCACGTGCGGTTCCTGGTTGAACTCGGCCTTCAGTTTCTTGCCCGAGCCGCCGGTGCCGGTGCCCTGCGGGCAGCCGGTTTGCGCCATGAAGCCGTCGAGCACGCGGTGGAAGACGATGCCGTCATAAAAGCCCTCGCGGACCAGCTCCTTGATGCGGGCGACATGGCCCGGCGCAAGATCCGGGCGCATCTCGATGGTGACATTGCCCTGGGTGGTTTCGAGGATCAGCGTATTTTCGGTGGCGGCCATCGGGCCCTCCTGAAGGTTTGAAATGCGTCAAAAAAAGTGAATGCGTTACTTGATGTCGCTGGCGACCTGGACCTTCAGCATCTTGTCGGGATCGGTGACGGCGCCGCTGGGCGAACCGGCGGGTGCTTTCTTGAGCTTGTCGACGACGTCCATGCCGGCGACGACATCACCGACCACGGTGTATTTGCCGTTCAGCCCGGGATTGCTCGCCAGCATGATGAAGAACTGCGAGTTGGCGGAATCGTTGCTGGCGCTGCGCGCCATCCCGACCACGCCGCGAATGAACGGCACGGCGGTAAACTCGGCCTTGAGGTTGGGATATTTCGAACCGCCGGTGCCGTTAAAGTTCTGGCCGTCGCCGGTCTGCGCCATGAAGCCGTCCATCACGCGGTGGAACGGCACGTTGTCGTAATAGCCTTCGCGCGCCAGCTGCTTGATGCGCGCCGCGTGGGCCGGCGCGAGCTCGGTGTTCAGCTTGATGACGATGCGGCCCTTGCTGGTGTCGATCACGATCGCATTGGCCTTGTCGAGATTGGCCGGCAAAGCGGCTTGCTGGGCGAACGCGGGCGCGGCACAGATCAGCGCCGCGACAATCAAGAAACTACGGATCATGGAAACTCCGGGGATGGACGACGCCGACTAAGCGGCAAATTTCGTTTTCAGGCTGGTGGCGACTTGGTCCGGCACGAAGGCCGAAACGTCGCCGCCCATCGCAGCGATCTGCCGCACCAGTGTGGCGGTGATCGGGCGGACCGCGACCGATGCCGGCAAGAACACCGTGTGAACCTGCGGCATCATGGTCTCGTTCATGCCGGCGATCTGCATTTCGTAGTCCAAATCGGTGCCGTCGCGCAGGCCCCGGATCATGATCGTCGCGCCATGCTTCTGCGCGGCCGCGATCGTCAGCCCGTCATAGGTCGTGCAATCGAACGCGCAATGCGCGGCGGCGGCGATCGGGGCGAACACCTCCTCGACCATCGCCAGGCGTTCGTCCGTCGAGAACAAAGGCTTCTTGCCGGGGTGAATTCCGATCGCGACGATCAGGCGATCGCACAGCCCGACCGCGTTCTTCACGACGTCGAGATGGCCATTGGTGACGGGGTCGAACGAGCCGGGATACAGGGCGATACGGGGCATTCCCCGTCCTACCGCGAAGGCCCGGTCACCGCAAGCCGAACTGGTTCCCGCCGGTCGGCCATGTTTATTTCGGGGTTGTCACTGAACAATTGTCCGATCCGGACGTCTTCACTATGAGCGACGGCGCGACGGAAACACCGCGGTCTGGCCGAAATGTTTCGTGGCGCGCGGCGGGACGACACAATCGCAGGCGGTTGTGAAACGCGATTTCGGACCGACGACAACGCCGTGAAACCAACGCTGGCTAAACATCAAGCCAACGCAAGCGATACGAACCGAACGGTTCAGGACGACAGGGGACGATCATGATCAAGGCCATTTCAGCTATCGCCATCGCCGCTTTCATCGCTGCCGCGCTGACCGTTTTGCCGGGTTTCGCGCCAAAGGTGGAGGCCAGCGAGCCGGTGGCGTTGGCGAAGTCCGATCGTCTGCCGGTCGCGACATTGAATTCGAATTGTGCCCAGCAGGCGTGGCCGAACATTGCGGCGGCCTGCCTCAAGACCGGCAACAAGGGTCTGGTTCGCGAAGCCCGCCTGGTTACCGCCGAGCGCCGCTAACATTCCACACTCACCGACCTCCAAGTCGAAAGCCGCCGGGATGCCCCCCAGCGGCTTTTTCTTGGTCTGAACGTCGCCGAGCCTATTCGGGGGTCGGCTCCGCCTCGCCCTCATCCGGGATGTGCTCGACCGAAACCACATGCTCGTCGTCGGCGGTATTGAAGACCCGGACGCCCTTCGACGCCCGGCTGGTCATGCGGATGCCCTCGACCGAGGTCCGGATCAACTGCCCGCCATCACTGACCAGCATGATCTCGTCCGACATGTCGACCGGGAATGCCGCGACCAGGTGGCCGATTTCCTTCAGCTTGGTCGGATCGCTGGCGCGGATGCCTTTGCCGCCGCGTCCCGACACCCGGAACTCGAACGACGACGAGCGTTTGCCGTAACCATTTCGGGTGACGGTCAAAACGAACTGTTCGGCCGCGCCCATCTCGGCGTAGCGTTCCTGCGACAGCGACGTCTCGGCCGAGGCGGCGGCGTCCTCCGCCTCGATTGTCGGCTCTTCCGGCTCGAGGTCCTCGCCGGTCGCGGCGCGGCGGATCGCGCCGGACTGCTTGAGATAGACGGCACGTTCGGCGGGGGTCGCCTCGAAGTGATGCAGGATCGACAGCGAAATGACGCGGTCGCCCTTGGCCAGTGACAGGCCGCGCACGCCCATCGACGCCCGGCTCTGGAAGACGCGGACCTCATTGACCGGGAAGCGGATGCACTGGCCGCCGGCGGCGGTCAGCAGCACGTCGTCACGCTCGGTGCAGATCTGCACGTCCACGATCGCCTCACCCTCATCGAGCTTCATGGCGATAATGCCGGACCGACGCACGTCGGAGAAATCCGACAGCTTGTTGCGGCGAACCGTGCCGCCGGTCGTCGCGAACATCACGTCGAGATCGGCCCAGGTCGATTCGTCCTCGGGCAGCGGCATGATGGTGGTGATGCGCTCGCCCTGCTCCAGCGGCAAAATGTTGATGAGCGCCTTGCCGCGCCCGTTCGGCGGCGCGATCGGCAGCCGCCAGACCTTGACCTTGTAGACCTGCCCGCGCGACGAGAAGAACAGCACCGGCGTGTGCGTCGAGGCCACAAACAACCGCGAGACGAAGTCTTCGTCGCGCGTCTCCATGCCGGAGCGGCCCTTGCCGCCGCGACGCTGCGCGCGATACGTCGAGAGCGGCACCCGTTTGACGTAGCCATGATGCGAGACCGTGACGACCATATCCTCGCGCTGGATCAGGTCTTCGTCCTCAACCTCGCCTTCCTGCTCGATGATGACGGTTTTGCGCGGCGTCGCGAATTCCGACCTGACCGCGCCGAGTTCATTCTTGATGATGGTCTGGACGCGGACACGGGAGCGAAGAATGTCGAGATAGTCGGCGATCTCGATGGCGAGCTTGTCGAGTTCGTCGGAGATTTCCTCGCGGCCCAACGCCGTGAGACGCGCCAGACGCAGATCGAGAATGGCCTTGGCTTGTTCGAACGACAGCCGAGCCGTGCCGTCCGGACTCAGAATATGACGCGGATCATCGATCAACGTGATCATCGCCGAGACGTCCTTCGCCTCCCAGTCGCGCGACATCAGGATATCACGCGCCGTGGCGGGATCCGGCGATGTGCGAATCACGCGAATGATCTCGTCGATATTGGCGACGGCGATCGCCAGGCCGACCAAAACGTGGGCGCGGTCGCGGGCCTTGTTGAGCAGGAATTTGGTGCGGCGGGTGACGACCTGCTCACGAAACGCGACGAAGATCGTCAGCAGATCCTTCAGGTTCATCACCTGCGGACGGCCGGCATCGAGCGCCACCACGTTGGCGCCGAAATTGGTCTGCAACGGCGTGAATTTGTAAAGCTGGTTCAGCACGACGTCGGCGACGGCGTCCCGCTTCAGCTCGATGACGACGCGGAAACCGTCGCGATCGGATTCGTCGCGCAGATCAGAGATGCCCTCGATCTTCTTCTCGCGCACCAGTTCGGCGATGCGCTCGACCATCGTCGCCTTGTTCACCTGATACGGGATCTCTGAAATGATGATCGCCTCGCGATCCTTGCGGATCGGTTCGATCGTCGCCTTGCCGCGCATCACGATCGAGCCGCGGCCAAGGTGATAGGCCGAGCGGATGCCCTGCCGGCCGACGATCATGCCGCCGGTCGGAAAATCCGGCCCCGGCACGATCTTCATCAGGTCTTCGATCGGCAGTTCGGGATCGTCGATCAGCGCGATGCAGGCGTCGATGACCTCGCCGAGATTGTGCGGCGGGATGTTCGTCGCCATGCCGACGGCGATGCCGCCGGCGCCGTTGACCAGCAGGTTGGGAAATTTCGCCGGCAGCACGCGCGGCTCGCGGAACGAGCCGTCGTAATTGTCCTGATAATCGACGGTGTCCTTGTCGATGTCGTCGATCAACGACTGCGCGATCTTGGTGAGACGCGACTCGGTGTAACGCATCGCGGCGGCCTGATCGCCATCGACCGAGCCGAAATTGCCCTGACCATCGATCAGCGGCACGCGCATCGAAAAGTCCTGCGCCATGCGGACCATCGCGTCATAGACCGACTGGTCGCCATGCGGATGATATTTACCGATGACGTCGCCGACCGTGCGCGCCGATTTGCGGTAGGGCTTGTTCCATTCAAAACCGTTCTCGTACATCGCGAACAGGATGCGCCGATGCACCGGCTTCAAACCGTCGCGCGCATCCGGCAACGCCCGCGCCACGATCACGCTCATCGCGTAATCGAGGTAGGAGCGTTTCATCTCATCGAGGATGGATACGGGACGGATATCCGAAGGAGCGGGCGGCTCTCCGGGCTTCTTGTCGGCAGCGTCAGACACGAGTGTTTTCCGGTCAAATTCAACTGGGAATCATATAGCGCATCGTGGCGCTGCAGGCCACCCCCGCCCGGCCCCGCAGCCCGCTTTATACGCTTTGTTTTTCAGGCACTTAAGCCTTGCATCGGAATGAGGTCCGCGGCCGTCAGCCGAACACGGCCTGATGCATGATTCGGCCAGGCACCAGGGTGAAGAGTCCGGCGATGACAAGCGCGCCGGTGAAGATCGCGACCATCGTGATCTTGTGCATGACAACGCTGTGCCGGCGTGCCGCGACGACGCCCACCATCAGCATGATCGGCGTGAAGATCGATAGCAGATGGATCGGGCTCCATGTCCGCCACAGCCGCCAGCTATGGCCGTGAATCCCGAACGACGAGATGCTGATGGTCAGCAGAAGAACGACCCAGACCCAGCCGAGCGCGCGATGCGGCAGCGTGCCTTTCGGCGCGATGAGCTGAACGATGCCGAGCACCAATGCGGCGATCGCCGCGACAGCGTGAAGTTGCACGATAAGCGGCGCATTCAAAAGCGGCGTGAGCGACATGACGATCCAAACCCCAATGGCAGTGGCCGAATGTAAGAACTATTTACATTTATCTTTCCATTGTCAAGTTTATCGGCCGGCCGCAAAAAAATGCCCGGCGCGTCGCGAGACGGCCGGGCGATTGTCGAGGTCTTGCAGCGGGAATTAGAACGGAATGTCGTCATCCATGTCGCTGCTCCGCGAACTGGCCGCGGCGGGCGCGCGACGCGCCGGGGCGCGTTCGGACGGACCGCTCGACCCGAAATCGCCGCCCTGATCGTCACCACCATAACCGCCGCCACCCGCTCCGCCGCCGGTGCGGCCGTCGAGCATCGTCAGTGTCGAGTTGAAATTCTGGAGCACGACCTCGGTCGAATACTTTTCGACGCCACTCTGGTCGGTCCATTTGCGGGTCTGCAACTGGCCCTCGATGTAAACCTTCGCGCCCTTCTTCAGATATTGCTCGGCGATCTTGCACAGGCCCTCACTGAAGATGACGACGCGGTGCCACTCAGTCTTTTCCTTGCGCTCGCCGCTGCTCTTGTCGCGCCAGGTTTCAGACGTCGCGATGCGCAGGTTCGCGATCGGACGCCCATCCTGCGTGCGTTTGATTTCCGGATCGGCTCCAAGATTGCCGATCAAAATGACCTTGTTGACGCTTCCCGCCATTACAACTCTCCGCTCTCGTCCTGACTGTTACTGATAGTGCCGATGCCGCCGTCATATCGGCCCGCCCGAATCCCGCGTCCCGCGAGCCGTCGCCTTGTCCGCAAGCTATCCTGCCGCAAGCTATAGCGGCTTGAACCGGCTCCGGAGCAATGCTGCTGATCTTATCCACATCGCAGCCACCAATATGTTCTATATTTGTTCCAAAGCAAGCGGTTTTGCCTGGATTCCCCCGGGAAAGTCGCGCAAAAGCACACGCGGCGGTTTTAGAAAACCGCGCAAACCGCCCTAAATTGCTAACGGAATATGAATTTCCTGCTCCGCACTTCCGGGTCGACTGTGTCTTTTGGGAGACGGCTTTTTTGTCGCAACCGCGTATGTTGAATGGACAGATTCGAGTGGCTTTCACGCCGGGGGAATTGCCTGCTTCGCATTTCAGGGAAGCAGATTGCATTTTAGGAGAATGGACATGAACAAGTTTTTGCTGGGTACCGTTGCTCTCGTTGCTATGGCTGGCTCCGCTTCGGCCGCTGATCTCGCTGCCCGTCCTTACACCAAGGCCGCGCCGATGATGATGGCCGCTGCCTACGACTGGTCGGGCTTCTACATCGGTGCCAACGGCGGTTACGGCACCGCTCGCAAGTGCCTCGACTTCGTCAACGCTTTCGGCGCCATCGGTGCCGAGGGTTGCCACGACGCTTCCGGCGGCACGGCTGGTGGTCAGATCGGCTATCGTTGGCAGTCCGGCCCGATGGTTTACGGCATCGAAGGTCAGGGCAACTGGGCTGACTTCAGCGGCACCAACGTGAGCGCTTTGGCTCCGGCGACCAGCAACCGCACCCGCGTTGACGCGTTCGGCCTGTTCACCGGCCAGATCGGCTACTCCTGGAACAACGCCTTGCTCTACGTCAAGGGCGGCGGCGCGGTTGTCGGCCAGCGTTACGACTCGTACTTCACCGCTCTGGGCGTCGGCTCGGCCGGCTCGGTTACCGGTCGTGACACTCGCTTTGGCGCCACCGTCGGTGCAGGCCTCGAATTCGGCTTCACCCCGAACTGGTCGCTCGGCGTCGAATACAACCACGTGTTCCTCGGCACCACCACCTACAACTATCCGGCTCCGTCGCTCAACACTGAGCGCGTTCGCGGCGACATCGACATGGTCACCGCTC
>JAQGJY010000276.1 GCA_028290325.1 Tardiphaga sp. | reverse complement strand
CGCACCGGCCATCCGCAGGGGCCGGACCCGTATTTCCTCTATGCGTCGTCGAATATCGGCAGCTTTCTGGCGCTGCTGTCCTATCCGGTGCTGCTGGAGCCGATGTTCACGTTGCGCGCGCAGAACGTGATCTGGACCGGCGGCTATGGCCTGCTGATCGTGCTGATCGCGGCCTGCGGCGTGTTGCTGCTGCGCTCGCCGAGGATGGCGGTGATGCCCGAACGTGCCATCGATGAAAACGCGCCGGCACCGTCGTGGATTTTGCGCGCGCGCTGGATTTTTCTCGCCGCCGTGCCGTCGGGTTTGTTGATCGCCGTCACCGCGCACATCTCGACCGACGTCGCCGCCGCGCCTTTGTTGTGGGTGCTGCCGCTGTCGCTCTATTTGTTGACATGGGTGCTGGTGTTTCAGTCACGGCCGCTGCTGCCGCATTGGCTGATGTTGCTGATGCAGCCGGTCGCGATCGCCTGCGTTGTCGTTCTGCTGGCGGTCGGCGGCGAGCAGAATCTCCTGCTGACGCTGGTCGGCCATCAGCTCTGCTTCTTCATCATTGCGATGGCCTGTCACGGCGAACTGGCGCGAACGCGCCCGGCGGCCAAGTACCTCACCGGCTTCTATGTCGCGCTGTCATTCGGCGGCATGGTCGGCGGATTGTTCGCGGGGCTGATCGCGCCGTTCTCGTTCTCGTGGATCGCGGAATATCCGATCCTGCTGGCGCTGGCGGTGTTGTGCCGCCCCAACGAGGACGAGCGCTATGCGGGCTGGCTGAAATGGTATTGGCTCGTGCTGGCGCTTGTCGCCATCGCGGTGCTCACGCCGGTGTTTGTCGGCGGACAAATCTTCACCTGGATCAGTGATCATCGCGTGATCGTCGTTGCCGATGTCGCCATTCTGGCGATGATCGCGGCCATCTTGTTGCGCGCCAATCGCTGGAAGATCGCCGCCACCGTGGTGCTGGCGCTGGTGATGATCCGGGCCTATCCGAGCGACGATGGCCGGGTCGAAACCGTGCGTAGTTTCTTCGGGGTCCACAAGATCGTGGTGACGCCCGACAACAAATACCATGTGCTGATGCACGGCACGACGATCCATGGTGCCGAGAAATACCTCAACGATGACGGCACGCCGGTTACCGGCCGGCCGGAGCCGATCTCCTACTACCACAAAGACGGCGGCATCGGGCAGGCGATCACGGCGATCCGCGAGCGCAAAGGCGGCCCGATCAAGGTCGCCGTCATCGGTCTGGGGTCGGGCTCGCTGACCTGCGCGTCGCAGCCCGGCGAGGACTGGAAATTCTTCGAGATCGATCAGTCGATGGTCGATACCGCGCGCGATCCGAAATACTTCTCGTTCATCAGCAAATGCGAGCCGGACCTGAAACCCGTGATCGGCGACGCGCGACTGACCTTCGCCAAGGAGCAGGACGGCCAATACGACATGATCATTGTCGATGCCTATTCGTCGGACGCGATCCCGATCCATCTGGCGACCGAAGAGGCCATGGCGATCTACAAGGCCAAGCTGGCCCCGCAGGGCGCGGTGGTGATGCATGTGTCGAACAGACATCTCGAACTGGCCAGCGTGATCGTCGGTATCGCCGACGAGAACGATCTCAAGAGCTGGGTGTTCTCGGAGGATTCCAACCGCGACAATGAGTATATTTTCGCGACGTCGGTGGTGGTGTCCGCCCGCGCCGAGGCTGATGTCGGCAAGCTGGCGACCTCGGACTCATGGGCCGAAACCGATCCGACCCCAGGCCAGCGGGTCTGGACCGATGATTACTCCAACGTGCTCGGCGCGGTGTGGCGACGGCTCAAGGACGGCGAGAAATAGCGGCGACGGCGTCATTGGGCGCCGCGATCGCGCGCGGGGGCGAGCGGTTCGGCTGCTCGCGTTCCGCGTCTGGCAAGACCACAATGCGTGGCGGACCCGCCCCCCTCAGGCCGCTGATTGCCCCGGGGTCGCGATCACGCGCTTGTCGATGTCAGCGATCTTGGCGACGCCGCACAGTCCCATCGTCACGCTGAGTTCCTGCCGGATGATATCGATCGCCTTGCGGACACCGGGCTCGCCGAACGCCCCGAGGCCGTGAATGTAAGCGCGGCCGATCATGCAGGACTTCGCGCCGAGCGCGAGCGCGCGCATCACGTCCTGTCCTGATCGGATACCGCCGTCGAACATGATCTCGATCTGGTCGCCGACGGCGTCGGCGATTTCCGGCAGCACCGCGATGGAGGAGGGCGCGCCATCAAGCTGACGGCCACCATGGTTCGACACCACCATGGCCTGTGCGCCGCAGGCCACGGCCTCCTTGGCGTCGGCGATGTCGAGGATGCCCTTGATGATGAGCTTGCCCGGCCAGACGCCGCGGATCCATTCGAGATCCTTCCAGCTCAGCGACGGATCGAATTGCGACGCCACCCACGCCGATACCGAGCCGAGCGAGCCGGAGCCCGGCAGATGGCCGGCGATGTTGCCGAAGTTGCGCCGCTTGCCACGCAGGATGCCGCTGACCCAGCGCGGCTTGGTCGCGATATCGGCGACGTTCTTCAGGCTCAGGAGTTTCGGCGGCACCGAAAGCCCGTTTTTGATGTCGGCGTGCCGCTGCCCGATCACCTGCAGATCGACCGTCAGCACCAGCGCGCTGCATTTCGCGGCGATGGCGCGCTCGATCAGCGCTTTGGCGAAGCCGCGATCCTTCATCACGTAGAGCTGAAACCAGAATGGTTTTTCGACATTTTCCGCGACGTCCTCGATCGAGCAGATCGACATCGTGGACAGCGTGTAGGGGATGCCTTCGGCCTGCGCCGCGCGACAGGCGAGGATCTCGCCGTCGCCGAATTGCATGCCGGTCGAGCCGACCGGGGCGAGCACGATCGGCAGCGTCGATTTTTCGCCGATGATCGTGGTGCTGAGATCGCGGGACGAGATGTCGACCAGGATGCGCTGGCGGAATTTGATCGCTTTCATGTCGTTGCGATTCGCCGCCAGCGTTTCCTCGGCATAGGAGCCACGATCGACATAATCAAAGAACGCTTTCGGCGTGTTGCGCTTATGGACGTCGCGCAGGTCGTCGATGGTGGTGATATGCTTCATTGGACGTATCCGGCCCTGAAAATGGTGTTTGTTGCCCTTTATTTAGCACGAATGACGTGCGGGCCAACGGCCTACATAAGGGGGAGGGTTCCAGTTGGTAATGATTCATCACATTTTTTGAACTGTTTTTAGGCGGGACCGCCCTATAAGCGCTTGGATTGAGGGTGATCGCCGGTTCCGGCGGCCGCCTTGATGATTTGGGGGACATCATGAGCCGCAAGTATTTCGGGACGGACGGCATTCGCGGCCGCGCCAACGGTCTTATCACGCCGGAACTGGCGATGAAGGTCGGACAAGCGGCCGGTCTGGCGTTCCTGCGCGGCGACCATCGCCACCGGGTCGTGATCGGCAAGGACACGCGGCTGTCCGGCTACATGATCGAATACGCGATGGTGGCGGGCTTCACCTCGGTCGGCATGGACGTGATGCTGGTCGGCCCGATGCCGACGCCGGCGGTGGCGATGCTGACCAAATCGATGCGCGCCGATCTCGGCGTGATGATTTCCGCCTCGCACAATCTCTACGAAGATAACGGCATCAAGTTGTTTGGGCCGCTCGGCTACAAACTGTCGGACGAGACCGAGATGCAGATCGAGCAATTGCTCGACGAGGATCTCGGCAAGAAGCTGGCAAAAAGCGATAGCCTCGGCCGCGCCAAGCGCATCGAGGGCGTTCATGATCGCTACATCGAATTCGCCAAGCGCACGCTGCCGCGCGATCTCAGTCTCGATGGTCTTCGCGTCGTGATCGATTGCGCCCATGGCGCGGCCTACAAGGTGGTGCCGGAAGCGCTGTGGGAGTTGGGCGCCGAGGTGATATCGATCGGCGTCGAGCCGGATGGTTTCAACATCAACAAGGAATGCGGCTCGACCTCGCCCGAAGCGCTGAGCCGCAAGGTGCGCGAGATGCGCGCCGATATCGGCATCGCGCTGGACGGTGACGCCGATCGCGTCATCATCGTCAAAGAACTCGGTCAGGTAGTCGATGGCGAACAGTTGCTCGCCGTCATAGCGCAAAAATGGAAGGAAGATTGCCGGCACGCCAATCCGGGTGTCGTCTCCACGGTGATGTCGAATCTCGGCCTCGAGCGTTTTCTCAACGAGCAGGGTATCGATCTGGTGAGAACGGCGGTCGGTGACCGCTATGTGCTCGAACAGATGCTGGCCAACGGTTACAATGTCGGCGGCGAGCCGTCCGGCCATATCATCCTGTCGGATTATGCGACGACCGGCGACGGCTTCGTTTCGGCGTTGCAGGTGCTCGCGGTGGTGC
>JAQGJY010000268.1 GCA_028290325.1 Tardiphaga sp. | reverse complement strand
CTCACGATCCGAGCGTCGGTATAGGCATAACCACCCGACACCGACCATGCCTCGGTGATGTTGCCGGTCAACGCCGCCTCGAAGCCGCGCGTGTTGGTGGCGCCGCTGGCGATGAAGAAGCCGGCCTTGTTCGGATCGGCAAGCCGCTGGTTCGTGCGGTCGAGATCATAGATCGCGGTGCTGAATTGCAGACGCGGCAGGATGTCGTATTTCAGGCCGACCTCCTTGTTGACGAACTTTTCCGGCTCGGCGATGACGAGGCCCGGCGACAGCGTGCTGAACTGGTCGCCGGCGCTCGGCAGATAAGAGACGCTGTAACTGGCATAGATCGACAGGTTGTCGATCGGCTTGAAGACGGCGCCGACGCGCGGCGAAACCAGGTCGTCGACACGGGCTTGGGTCACGCCGGTGCGGCGGTCGCGCGATTGCAAATCGAAGTGATCAAAGCGCAGCCCGCCGATCAACTGAAAATATCGCGTGATGTCGATCTGATCCTGGATGTACGCCGCACCTAGATTCAATTGATACGTATTGTTGGCGCCCGTGGTGTTGCGGAACGTCAGCGGCACCGAGTTGACGGGATTCCGCGCCGATGTCGGCGAGGTCAGCGAGACATTGTTGAAGAAACCGTCCTGGCGGAACACCAGGCCGCTTTGCTGCCCGGCCTCGAAGCCGACCACAACGGTATGCCGGATCGGGCCGGTGCCGAACCTGTAGGTGAAATCGGTCTGGTTGAAGAGGTTCTGGCGATCAGTCTGGTTGTTGTAAGCCGCGACGTTGTAGGTCGTGCCGGCCGCGTTGACGGGACCGCCCGGGTAGACGTTCTGGTAGAACTTCTCGTAGTTCGCAAACTGCGACGCGCTTTTGACGGTCCAGCCGTTCTCGAAATCGTGCTCGATCACGCCGGTGGCGATGTTCACGTCGGCGATCGCGTAACCCTGATTCGGATTGCCGAAATAGGTCGAGGTCGCCGTCGGAAACGCATATTGCGGCAGCAATCCGCCGGGCCGCTGCTGCGAGGGAATGCCGCGATCGGTCGTTCGTTCGTCATGCAGATATTCGTAACTCAGTTTCACCCGCGTGGTGTCGTTCGGCGAGAAGGTCACGGTCGGGTTGATGCCGTAACGCTCCAGCTTGACGAAATCGCGATAGCTCTCGCTGTTCTCGTAAAATGCATTGAAGCGCACCGCGAGGTCCGGCGATACGGCCTGACCGATGTCGGTCTGCATCCGATAGCCGGGATAGGAATTGCCGCCAACGGTCACCTCGCGGATCGGCACGCCGTCGGCTTCCTTCAGCACGCGATTGACGACGCCGCCACCACCGCCGCGCCCGAAGATCATCGCGTTCGGCCCCTTCAGGACCTCGAGCCGTTGGACATTGTAGAAATCCCGAAAATACTGGACGTCGTCGCGGATGCCGTTGGAGTAGAAATCGGCATTGCTGCGTTGGCCGCGAATCACGAGGTCATCGCGATGCGATTCGCCCTGATGGTAGATCACGCCGGGAATGTAACGCGTCGCCTCGCCGATCGATGTGAAGCCCTGATCCTTGATCTGCTCCTTCGTCAGCACCGAGATTGACTGCGGCACATCGAGAAGCCGCGTGTTGGTGCGCGTGCCGCTCGACGTGCTTTGCGTGATGTAGCCGCTCTGGCCGGTGCGGGCATCCTGGCTGTTGACGCTGGGGGGCTGACGCATTGGCTGGGCCTGCGCGGCGGGCCGTGAGCGCGCCGTGCGGCGGCCGGTGGGCGATTGCGCCGGCTGTGCGCGGCGCTGACGGACGGCGCTCGGAGCGACATAGACCGGAGGCAACGGCCGGGCTTCCTGCGCCACCGCCGGTTCGTACGTCGCCGAGGCGGTCAGACTCAAGACGATCGCGCTTGTCGAGACGAAGAAGGCCATCTGGCCACGCCTGACGCGCGCCGCCCAGTGATTGATGATTGTCATGATACGCCCCTGAATTCTTTTTTCGCCGCGAGTGACAGCGCTACCGTCCTTCCCCCGGAACGACGATAAGCCGCCCCTTTACCGTCATTACAATTAGGGGAGAATTAGATGGCGGTTAGAATTGGTCGAGAGTCGGCGAGATTATCTCGCGCCATCGCGGCAGGCGTGATCTATCGCGCGGGACGGACGTGCAGGCCTTCTGATCCGGAACGGCCGACGGCAACGATTTGCGCCTGAGAACAGCCGCTATGCGAATACTGCTGATCGAGGACGATGCGATGTTCGGCAAGGCGCTGGTTCGCGGCCTGACCGACAACGGCATGACGGTCGACTGGACCAGGAACGGCCGCGATGGGTTTGCCGCCATCGAACAGTCGGATTACGCCGTCGCCCTCGTCGATATTGGCCTGCCCGAAATGTCCGGCCTCGAGATTCTGAAGGCGGCGCGGCAAGCGGGCGCCAAGATTCCGGTTCTCATCATCACCGCGCGGGACGGGATGACAGATGTCGTCGCCGGCCTCGATCTCGGCGCCGACGATTGCCTCATCAAACCGTTCGAGTTGCCGGTGCTGCTGGCCCGCATGCGGGCCGTGATGCGCCGCGTCAATGATCGCTCGTTGTCGCTGATGGCGGGCAAAGAGGTCACGCTCGATCCGGCGACGCAGATCGCGACGTTTCGCGCCGTCACCCACGTCCTGTCCGGCCGCGAATTCTCGCTGCTTTATACGCTGATGGAGCGGCCCGGTCACATCTTGTCGCGCGGTCAGATCGAGAGTCGCATCTATGGTTGGGGCGAAGAGGTGCAGAGCAATGCCGTCGATGTTCTGATCCACGGTCTTCGCAAACGCTTTGGCAAGGACATCGTTCTCAACGTGCGCGGCGCCGGCTGGATGGTGGCAAAGGGCGACGCATGACATCGCTGCGCCAGACGGTGATGCTTTATGTCACCGTGCTGCTGGTCATCGTCGGTGTCACGGCAGCCGCCACATCCTCGGTCTTCGTCAGATACGAAGTGAACCGTTTTCAGGACACTGCCTTGCAGGAAGTCGCCCTCAATGCCGGCCTGATCTATCGCCACGAGATTCAGCCGCGCATCGACGCCGATGTCGAGGACCGACTTGTCGTCCAGATCTGGGATCATGCCGGGCGGGTCCTGCATCGCTCCGGTCCGCCGGCCGATCTGCCGCAACAAGCCAGGCTCGGCTACAATGACGTGACCGCCGGCGGTGAAAACTGGCGGGTGTTTCGCGCCAACGATCCGCAGCACGCCGTGCAAATCTCGCAACGCTGGAGCGCGCGCGAGGACGTCGCGGCCTATGCCGCCGCTGGCGCCGCCGTTCCGCTGCTGGCCGCGATCCCGCTCGCCTGGCTGCTGATCGCATGGGCGGTCAAGCGCGTGCTGACCGGCCTCGGCGAGCTGTCGATCGACATCGGCCAACGCAGCCTCGACGCGAAGGACGCGCTTGGTCTGGCCGGGGTGCCGTCCGAAATCGCGCCGTTGGTCGGCGCGATGAACGCGCTGATCGAACGTCACCAGCACGCGCTCGATCTGCAACGCCGTTTCGTGTCCGACGCGGCGCATGAATTGCGCACCCCGCTCGCCGCCCTGCAAATCCAGATCGACAATCTGGGCGCCCGCGAACTCGCGGGCACCGAGCGCGGCATGGCCGCCGATCTGCTGGCGGGTATTCGGCGCGCCGCCCATACCGCCAATCAATTGCTGACGATGGCGCGCGCCGACGCGCTGCTTGAGAGCCGATCGGAGATCGTGGATGTCGGCGCCTTGCTTCGGCTGCTCGTGGCGGGCTCCGCGCCCGTCATCGAGGCCAAAGCAATCACAACCACAATCGATGTCGCCGATCATTCGCGCGTCATGACGCGGGCGGCCGATCTGCAACTGGTGCTGTCGAACCTGATCGACAATGCCGTCCGCTACACGCAGGCCGGCGGCGAAATCATCGTGCGCGCATCGAGCACGATCGAGGCGACGGTGATTGCCGTGATCGACGACGGACCCGGCATTCCCGTCGAGGCCCTGCCGAAAATCTTTGATCGGTTTTTTCGGGCGGCCCCTCAGGACAGCGAAGGCACCGGCCTCGGCCTGTCGATCGCCAAGGCCGCCGCCGACCGCAACGGAATCGCGATCCGCATCGCAAATCGCCCCGACGCATCGGGACTGACCGCAACTGTCACCGTTCCAATCACCGAGGTTTCGACGGGCGTCGCGCCGACACGCAGTGGCGCTGCGCCAGCGGACGGGCTGAAATGAGCTGAGGCAGGGTTGGCGCGCCCGAAAGGATTCGAACCTCTGACCCCCAGATTCGTAGTCTG
>JAQGJY010000249.1 GCA_028290325.1 Tardiphaga sp. | reverse complement strand
GAAATATGAATCAACTCCGTCTGCAATTCCTGAAGACGCGCTTCGGTCTTCTGGCGCTCGCTGACATCGCGGATGAAGCCGGTGAAGAATCGCGCATCGTTCGAATGCATTTCGCCGACCGACAGCTCCATCGGAAACGTCGATCCATCCTTGCGTTCACCGACGACGATGCGACCCATCCCGATGATACGCTTCTCGCCGGTCCGCAGATAGCGCTGGAGATAACCATCATGGCCTTGCCGATAAGGGTCTGGCATCAGCAATTTGATGTTCTGGCCGACGATCTCGGATGCGGGATAGCCGAACAGCCGTTCCGCCGTCGCGCTGAACGACTGGATCAGGCCGTGTTCATTGATCACCACCATCGCCGAGGGCACGGTTTGCAGGATCGACGACAAATGCGCTTCGCGCGCCCGCAGATCTTCACTGGTCTCGATCAGTTCCCGAGCCGCATCCGACAACCTGAGCCGGTTCGCGTAAAGGCGGCTGCCCCATAAACAAATGCCGATGCTGACAACGATAAAAATGGCGATCTCGATAATGTCGTAGGTCGACATCGGGCGAGCTTGCACCAAAACGAGCGTGCAGCAGGTGCTCAGGATCATGGCCACGACGCCTGGCCCCAACCCACCACTGCTACTCGCCGCGAGAATAGCGGGTATGAACAGCAGCCGCAGATCCGCGGCACCTTCGGTTACCTTGCTCAGCGCCAGCCAGATCGCAGCCGACACTCCGACCATCGCGACGGACATCGCGTAGCGGTGCCTGCGACTGACCCGCGCGGCAATCATTCGCCAATACATGTTCGAGACTACGGGCATCGCGGCAAGCCAACTCCATCGGGCCATCTCTATTACCACCGTCCCGGCTCGGCACCCACCTACGTAGTTGTACTTAAGAGCATTATCCGAATGGTCGGTTCGACGACATAGCCGTACCAGTCAGGCTTCGTGAAACGGGAGCCTGCGAGATGCACACGCTATCCAGCATTACGGTCGCTCAGCACCTGACCTCGAGGGCCGCTCTGTCGCGGCACGCCGACGCCTTCGGCATCGCCAACGTGGGCACGCCCATGCGGTATGCCCGCAATGCCGAGATTTATGGCGACGAGGAAGAAGCCGAATACCTTTACCAAGTCGTTTCGGGCGCTGTTCGAACCCACAAAATCCTGGCGGACGGCCGACGTCAGATCGGCGATTTCTATCTGCCGGGCGACATATTCGGCCTTGAATTTGACGACCACCATGAGTTCTCGGCCGAAGCGATCTGCAACTCGACGGTGATGAGCATCAAAAGGCAGGTGTTTCGCGAAACCGCCGGCCATGATGCCCGGCTGTCGCGGGAGCTTTGGTCGGCGACCAAACGTCAACTGAAACGCGCCGAGAAGCACGCATTGCTGTTGGTGCTGACAGCGCAGGAGCGTGTGGCGGCGTTTCTGCTCGAAATGCTTGAACGCTCCGGTAAGACCGACTCGTTCGAACTGCCGATGTCGCGACAGGACATCGCCGACTATCTCGGAATGACGATCGAGACGGTGTCCCGCACGGTAACCGCGTTCGAAACCGACGGCACAATCGCGTTGCCGAGCGCGCGCTGCATCGTGATACGGAAACATCAGGCGCTCCGCGCGCTCGATTCATAGCAACGTCGATAAGCCGTAGCTTCCGCGAGGAACATCTCTTCGCGAATGCGCCATGGCTCGGACGGCAGTCCGCTGGCGCGATATGCCAGCGATCGGCGAGCATCCTCCTCAAGACCATTGTCTCTCCACTCACATCGTCAGCCGGACAATAATCGAGACGTCGAGCGCTCCCAGACGGCCGTTGCAACCATCCAGAATGACGTATTTGAATCAGCAGGTCTTGACGTGACTCAATCGCAGACCTCTCCTCTGCTTGATCTTGCCGCAAACAAGAATTCACCCCGGCCACATCCCTTCCTCCGAAAGCGCACATGACGTCACCTCGCAGCGGCGACCGCAAGAAGCCGCGCAATCTGATCCTGCGTCTGCTTGGCCCTGGTCTGGTGACGGGCGCCGCGGACGACGATCCGTCCGGCGTGACGACCTATTCGCAGGCCGGCGCCCAGTTCGGCTATGGATTGCTCTGGACGGTGTTTCTGACAACGCCGTTCATGATCGCAATCCAGTTGATCAGCGCACGGATCGGTCGCGTCACCGGCAAGGGCCTCGCCGCCAATCTGGCCCAGGTCGCGCCGCGCTGGGCGCTGATGACGATCATCGGTCTTCTGGTCGTGGCGAATGTCTTCAACATCGCGGCCGACATCGCCGCCATGGGCGAGGCCCTGTCACTCGTGATCGGCGGTCTCGACCATGAACACGCGTTGATCTTCGCGGCGACCTCCATGCTGCTGCAAATCTTCATTCCCTATCGCCGCTATGCGCCCGTCATGAAGTTCATGACGCTCACCTTGTTCGCCTATGTCGCGACGGCGTTCCTGGTGAACATTCCGTGGAAAACCGCGCTGGCGCAGGCCGTATGGCCATCGATCGTGCTGAGTTCGGATTACATGATGATGGTCGTCGCCGTGCTCGGCACGACGATCAGCCCCTATCTGTTTTTCTGGCAGGCCTCGCAGGAAGTCGAGGATATGAGTCAGGGCCAGCGCAAGGCTCCGCTTCGGGAGACTGCGGACCAAGATGACGGTGAACTGAAGCGCATCAGGATCGATACCTCGGTCGGAATGATTTTCTCGAACGTCATCGCATTCTTCATCATCTCGACGACGGCCGCCGTTCTTCATGGCAACGGTATCACCAATGTGACCTCGGCAGCGCAGGCCGCCGAGGCGCTTCGCCCTTTGGCCGGAAACTTCACCTTCACGCTGTTCGCGCTCGGCATCATCGGAACAGGGATGCTCGCAATTCCCGTGCTGGCGGGATCGGCGGCCTACGCCGTCGCGGAGGCGTTCGGCTGGCCCGCGACGCTCGAAGCGAGACCCGGCGAGGCGATCGGATTTTACGCCATCATCGCGGCGGCGACCGTGATCGGATTCGGTCTGGGGTTCACCGGCATCAACGGCGTCCAAATGCTGGTCTGGAGCGCCGTCATCAATGGCATTGTCGCCGTCCCGATCATGGCGGCCATGATGATGATCGTGACCAACAATCAACTCATGCGGCGCTTTCGAGCCAACGCATGGCTGACCGGTTTTGGCTGGCTTGGAACCGTCCTCATGGCGCTCGCGGTGCTGGCGATGCTGGTGACGCTCTAGGCCATAGGAAGGTTGGCGCCGTGCCGGACGGCGCGGTCGCCGTGCCATCCGGCCAATAGATATTCGATCCCGGTGTGATCAGCTCGCGGCTTTCATATCTTCCGGCGACTCGACGTAGAAGCCGGACCACGTGTCGACCAGGCACAGATGGTCGTGCACCTCCACGACACCGCTCGTGGCTTCCGTCGCGACGACAGCCGCCTCGCGCGCGCGATCATTCGTGATCAGACCCCGCAAATGGACCACGCCGTTGCGCACCGTCACCTGAAATCCGATCGGCCGCCAGTCGGCGGCCTCGATCGTCTGAATGATCCGATTGCGAATGTGGTCGTCATCGGCCGTTGGATCCGGGACGTCACGCGCCAGGCTCGCGACTGCCTGCAACAGGTTGGCGCGGCTGACGATGCCGACCAGCACTTTATCCCGCGTCACCGGCATCCGTTTGACGTGGTGCGATTCCATCAGGCTGACGATGACATCCAGCGACGTTTCCTCGGTTATCGTTTTGACATCGCGTGTCATGATGTCCTCGACCTTCCGTCCGCGCTCGCGGACGAAATCGTCGGCCTCGCGATTGGCTCCGACCCAAAACTGCAACCAGCGTGAACGCTTGCGCTGCGTGCCGATCTCCGCGCGGCGCAGGAAATCCGCCTCGGA
>JAQGJY010000239.1 GCA_028290325.1 Tardiphaga sp. | reverse complement strand
ACCTGGGCCTCAAGGCGGCGCGCTTGAGCAACCGGCTGATCGCGGCGGATTTGATTGATCTCGGCATCACCGTGGATTGCCTGCCGCTGGCGGACGTTCCGGTCGCGGACGCGGACGCCGTGATCGGCAATCGCGCCTATGGCACGACGCCCGACAAGGTCGCGGCGATCGCGCGCGCGGTGACGGACGGGCTGGAGCAAGGCGGCGTTCTGCCAGTGCTCAAGCACATTCCCGGCCATGGTCGGGCGACCGCCGATACCCATCACCAATTACCGGTGGTCGATACGGCGAAGTCAGAACTCGAGGCGATCGATTTCGCCGCGTTCCGGCCGCTGGCCGATCTGCCGATGGCGATGACCGCACATGTTGTGTTCAGCGCCTTCGACCCCGCCCAACCTGCGACCACATCTGCGACAATCATTGATCAGGTGATTCGCGGCACGATTGGATTCCAAGGTTTGCTGATGAGCGACGACGTTTCGATGAACGCATTGGACGGGTCGATTGCTGAACGCACCCGCGCGATCGTTGCGGCCGGCTGTGACATGGTTCTGCACTGCAACGGCAAGCTCGACGAGATGCGCGCCGTCGCTGCCGAGACGCCGATTCTCGCGGGTGAAGCTCTGGCGCGGGCGGACCGCGCCTTGGCCGCGCGCAAGGCGCCGGCCGCGTTCGATCGCGTTGTCGCCCGCGCGGAACTCGACGCGCTCATTGAGCAAGCGGGGGGCGCCGTATGAGCGCGGAGATTTTGTCGTTCGAAACCGGATTGCCGGCCGAGGTCGTGGCTAACGATGAGCCGGCGTTGGTTGTCGATGTCGAAGGCTATGAAGGCCCGCTCGATTTGCTCCTCGCGTTGGCGCGGCAGCAGAAGGTCGATCTGCACAAGATTTCGATTCTGGCGCTCGCCGACCAGTATCTTCTGTTCATCGAGGAAGCTCGCAAGATCCGTCTTGAACTGGCGGCCGATTATCTCGTGATGGCGGCATGGTTGGCATTCTTGAAATCGCGTTTGCTGCTGCCTGAGCCGGCGACGCCGGATGGACCGAGCGCCGAGGACATGGCGACCGCATTGGCCAACCGGCTGCGCCGGCTTGAAGCGATCCGCGAAGCGTCGAACCGTCTGATGACGCGGCCGCAATTGCAGCGCGATATCTTCCCGCGCGGACAGGCCGAGCAGATCGCCGAGATCAAACATCCTCGGTTCACCGCGACGCTTTACGATCTGCTGTCCGCCTATGCGACCCAACGTCAGTCGCGCGTTCTGGCCACTGTCCATATGGCGCGGCGCACGGTCTGGTCGCTCAAAGAGGCGCGGGCTTCGCTCGAACGACTTGTCGGGATGGCCGAGGATTGGGGTCGGCTGGACGAATATCTGTTGGCTTATGTCGCCGATCCCTCGCAACGCGCGACGGTGATGGCGTCAAGTTTCGCGGCGGCGCTCGAATTGGTCCGCGAAGGCCTGATGGACCTCAATCAGAAGACGGCGTTCGCGCCTTTGTATTTCCGGATGCATCCGACGCGCGAAGCCGACGCCGCGCCAGACGCACCGGTCGCGTAAGTGGAAGAAGGAGACGAAGCCATGGCCAGTCTGGCGGAAAAACGCATCGTCGAGGTCGAAGACCACGAACAGCAGGCTGCTGCGCAGGCGCGTCCTGAGGAATTGCGGCTGCTCGAAGCGCTATTGTTCGCCTCGACCGAACCGCTCGATACCGCGGCGCTCGCCAAGCGCATGCCGGATGGCGTCGATGTGAAGGCGGCGCTGTTGCAGTTGCAGGCCGACTACGCGATGCGCGGCGTCAATCTGGTTCGCGTGGCCAGCAAATGGTCGTTCCGCACGGCCGGCGATCTGGCCTGGCTGATGACGCGCGAAAGCACCGAAACGCGCCGGCTGTCGCGCGCCGCGATCGAGATGTTGGCGATCATCGCCTACCACCAACCGGTGACGCGCGCGGAGATCGAAGACATTCGCGGGGTCGTCACCTCGAAAGGCACGCTCGACGTGCTGCTTGTAACCGGGTGGATCAAGCCGCGCGGTCGTCGCAAGACACCGGGCCGTCCTTTGACCTTCGGTACCACCGAAGCGTTCCTCTCCCAATTCAGCCTTGAGGCCCTCGGTGACCTGCCGGGTCTCGAAGAGTTGAAAGGCTCCGGCCTGCTCGATTCGCGTCTGCCTGGCGGCTTCAGCGTTCCGACGCCGTCCGACGACCCGACCCTGCGAGAGGATGAAGATCCCTTGGAGGACGGCGAACTCGATCTGTCGATCGCCTTGGAACCTGAATTTCCAGGTCTCTCGGATCAACATCTGACCGATTCGCCGACGGTGGACGCCAGCGAGGGCGATCCGAAGCCGAAGCCGGACGAGGCCGGCGAAGAGGATCCGGAGCCGGATGCCGCGACCGACGAAGCCGCTGGTTCGGCCGCTTTCGCGGAGGCGCACGATTCCGACGAGGAAGATGAAATCGACGGCGTCGTCGATGCCGAACCGGACAGCGAGCGTGCTGCCGGCGTCGAGCGCGGGCCGGACCCGCAGGAGACCGATCCGGACGGCGACCGCGAGGACAAGGTCTGAGGCGCGTCACGCGCCCGAACCGCCGTGGCGAATGCTCGCAACTACGTGGTTTCACCCCGGGTAAGTCCTTGTTTT
>JAQGJY010000233.1 GCA_028290325.1 Tardiphaga sp. | reverse complement strand
GGATTCTGCGCGATCTGGCCGCCGGTCGGCGCGATCGTGCGCACCGACGCGAGCCGATCGCCGAGCCCGATCATCGCCACGAATTCCTCCAGCATCGGCTTCCACAACGCGCCGCCGGTGACGATGGAGAAACGCGAGCCTCGCGCGCAGGCCGCCTGACACGCCGCCTCGGCCATGCCGACGACCGGGACCGGCGCGATCTCGCGCAACGCCAGCAGCCCCGGATCGCCGAAGCAGGCGAGATAGACGGCGTCGCAGCCGCCGACATGCTCGGCCATCGCGTCAAGCGCGGCGTGGCCGGCGATCGCCGCCGCCGCCCGCGTCGCGATATAGCGCGCGCCGAAGCGGCCGGTGACCGGCACGAACACCGCCGTAGCCCCTGCGATCCGCCGCGCATGGCCGGCGACGATGGCGGTGACGGCGGCGGTGGTGTTGGGATTGATCAGCAGGATACGCATCGCGGGAAGCTAGCAACGCGAGCATGTTGTGTCGCCGCATTCGTTGCCGCACATCTTTGCTGCGACGATACGACAGGATTCAGCCGTCCGTGCCGCGCTGCTGGGCGATGGCCATGGCGAATACGCCGTTGCCAACGCTCCAGTCCGAATAGTCATTCTCGTGCACGAAAATAAAAACATCCTTCGGAGACACCTCGGCGTCTGCTTCCAGATTCCTGGCAATCGCGGCATAGAGCGAGCGTTTCATGGCATCGCTGCGTCCTCGTCGCATGGTGATCTCGACCACGATCAGCGCGTCGGAACGGGTGATGCCGTTGAAGCCGCGGTCGAAAAACAACTGTCCATCCCGATACTCTGTCACCAGGTTGAACAGTTCGTCCTCCGGCATCCCAATAGCTTCCACCAAGGCGTCATGGATCCCCTGCACGATCCTCTGCTTACGACCGGGTTCTGTTCCAAGGGGTAACGCGGTTCGAACGAATGGCATGATTCACCTCACGATTGCTGTGACTGTGCTTATCACCATGGAACGTTCGATTAATTGACATGTTGGCCGTCCCATTGTGATCTACGCTCACATGACAACACGCAAGAACATCCCCGTCGCGGCGCTTCGCGCGTTTGAGGCGGCCGCTCGCCATGGCCGGTTGACCGCCGCCGCCGAAGAACTCTGCGTCACGCATGGAGCGATCAGTCGCCACGTCAGCCACCTCGAGGCGTTTATTGGCACGCAGCTGTTCGAGGGTGCTCGAAATCGCCCAACACTTACGGCGGAGGGCCGCGTGTTCGGCTTTGCGCTCACGGCGGCCTTCGATCAGATCGAGGATGCGCTTCGCATCATAGCGAAGGCTGACGACCATATTCTGGACGTGGCCTGCCTGAGCACTTTCGCCATGCGGTGGCTGATTCCGCGCCTTCACGACTTCACTGCCAGGTATCCGCGCTATGACGTGCGTCTCGCAACCGACGATCGGCCTCCCCGCACCCCGATCGATGTTCAGATAGCGGTTCTGTCACCGGACGATCCGATCCCGGATAATTGCTCGCTGTTGTTTCAAGAGTGGTTGGGATTGATCGTCGCGCCGTCAGTTGCACCAGCCGATCGAACTGGCCTTCGCGCGGATGCGGCCAATGTGCCCCGACTGGGAACCCGAACGCGACCTCGGGTCTGGCAGGAGTGGTCGCGCCTCACGTCGCAGGACGGGCAGGACACGGCCCGACCGACCACAACCTTTGACCACTATCATCTCACCATCGAGGCCGCGCTGAGTGGTCTCGGTGCCGCGATCGCGCCATGGCATCTGGTCGCGGGAGACGTCGCATCCGGTCGATTGATCGCGCCTGATGGATTTCTAAAAAGCGACTATCGGTACGTCGTCAGAGTCGAGCAGCCCGGACGGCCTAAAATAGAGCATTTCGTCAAATGGCTGAAACAGGCGGTCGCGGCGTTTCCAGAACCGCGATAGCCATCAGCCACTCTGCAAGCCAACAAGCCAACAAAAACGCGGCCTCGCGGCCGCGTTTTGCAATCACTCCCGCGCTGCCGGCATCACGCCTGCGGCTGCGGCTCCAGCCCTTCGTCGGGACGCGGCCGCGGCTTGCCGGCGGGCGGCACGGCGGAGCTGCGCGGACCCGACGGCTCCAGCACGGATTCGCGGTTGGGCTTCTTGCCCTCGAGCAGATCCTTGATCTCGTCGCCGCTCAATGTCTCGAATTCGAGCAGGCCCTTGGCGAGAACCTCGAGGTCGCGCCGCTTCTCCTTCAGGATCTTGGTGGCCTCGTTATAGCCCTCCTCGACCAGCCGACGGATTTCGGCGTCGATCTTCTGCACGGTCGCCTCGGATGCATTCTGCGTGCGCGACACCGACATGCCGAGGAACACCTCGTCCTGATTTTCGCCGTAGGACACGGTGCCGAGTTCTTCCGACAGACCCCAGCGCGTCACCATCATGCGCGCGAGGCGCGTC
This sequence comes from Tardiphaga sp., assembly GCA_028290325.1. Lineage (GTDB taxonomy): Bacteria > Pseudomonadota > Alphaproteobacteria > Rhizobiales > Xanthobacteraceae > Tardiphaga. Next base: position 3,059 of record JAQGJY010000233.1, on the reverse strand, counting down.
GCCTGCTCGATATCCGACGAGGCGCCGGACGTCACCTTCTGGCGACCGAAGATCAATTCCTCCGCGACCCGGCCACCCATCATGATGGCAAGGCGCGAGGTCATCTGCTCCAGCGACATCGACAGCTTGTCGCGCTCCGGCAACTGCATCACCATGCCGAGCGCGCGGCCGCGCGGAATGATCGTCGCCTTGTGGATCGGATCGGTGGCGATGACGTTGAGGCCGACGATGGCGTGGCCGCCTTCGTGATAGGCGGTCAGCATCTTTTCTTCCTCGGTCATGACGAGCGACTTGCGCTCGGCGCCCATCATCACCTTGTCCTTCGCCTCCTCGAATTCGCTCTGCGTCACCATCCGCTTGTTGCGGCGGGCGGCGGTCAGCGCGGCTTCGTTGACGAGATTCATCAGGTCGGCACCGGAAAATCCGGGCGTCCCGCGCGCGATGGTCTTGAGGTTGATGTCCGGCGCCAACGGCACCTTGCGGACGTGGACCTTCAGGATCTGCTCGCGGCCGACGACGTCCGGGTTCGGCACCACGACCTGACGATCGAAGCGGCCGGGACGCAGCAAGGCCGGATCGAGCACGTCGGGGCGGTTGGTGGCGGCGATCAGGATCACGCCCTCATTGGCCTCGAAGCCATCCATCTCGACCAGCAACTGGTTCAGCGTCTGCTCACGCTCATCGTTGCCGCCGCCGAGGCCGGCGCCGCGATGGCGGCCGACCGCGTCGATTTCGTCGATGAAGATGATGCACGGCGAATTCTTCTTGGCCTGTTCGAACATGTCACGGACCCGCGACGCGCCGACGCCGACGAACATCTCGACGAAGTCCGAACCCGAGATGGTGAAGAACGGCACCGCCGCCTCGCCGGCCACCGCGCGGGCGATCAGCGTCTTGCCGGTGCCGGGAGGGCCGACCAGCAGCACGCCGCGCGGAATCCGCCCGCCAAGCCGCTGGAACTTGCCGGGATCGCGCAGGAATTCGACGATCTCCTGCAGATCCTGCTTGGCTTCGTCGACTCCGGCGACGTCTTCAAAGGTCACGCGGCCATGCGCCTCGGTCAACATCTTCGCGCGCGATTTGCCGAAGCCCATCGCCTTGCCGGCGCCGCCCTGCATCTGCCGCGACAGGAATACCCAGACACCGATCAGCGCGATGAACGGCAGCCATGACACCAGCAGCGAGACGAACCACGGCACATTGTCGCCGGGCGGCTTCGCGGTGATCGAGACCTTGCCGTCATAGAGACGCTTCACCAAAGTCGGATCGCTGGGCGCGTAAGTGTGGAAGGTCGAGCCGTTGGTGAAGGTGCCGTTGATCTCCGGCCCCTGAATGACGACGTCGCGAACCTTGTTCTGGTCGACCTCGTTCAGCAACTGCGAAAAGGTGATGTCTTGCGACGCGGTGCGCTGGCCCGGATTCTGGAACAGCGTGAACAGCGCCAGCAGCAGCAGCACGATGATGACCCAGAGGGCGAAATTCCGCAGGTTGGCGTTCATCTGTCTTCCTTCGTCGCCGCGCGGATTGCGGCCCTGTGCTCAAGCGTGTGACTTACAAGCGTATGACTTAAACGTACTCTGCGGTGTCGCGGCGCGCGGAGATCAGCCGAGATCGGCTCTGATTGCTCATCTCAATCTAGGTGCGGTTTCGGTCCGTGCCAAGGGAACCACGCCGGACTATTTAGCGCATGATAGGCGCTTTCCAGCTCAAATGATGGCGGTGGTTAAGCCGGCGGCGGTTTTCTCGCGCCGCGACGGGTCGGGGCCGGTCCGATCGTCAGCCGGGTTGCCGTGAGCGTCACCGTCGCGCCGGCCAGCGTTTGCCGCAGCCGCAGTCCGTTTCTGGCCGGACGCGGCGCCTGATCGATCGCCGCCAGCAGCGATTCGACCTTGCCGAGTTCGGCCGGACCTTCATGACCGACGCGGTCGATCGCCTGCAAAAGCAGCCGAAGCCGGATCTCGTCGGGCTGCGCCGCGAAGGCTTTCGCATCAAAACCCGAGGGCTCGGCGAGCGTCACGGCCGACCATGCCTGCTCCGTCATGGCATCGAGCGCCGCGTCGGCGCGCTGCATCCGCATCGCGAGGCGCGCCAGCTGGGCGGCGTCGAAGCCTTCGGACGCCAGCATTGGCATCGCCGCGCGCAAGCGTGGCCGCGTATAGGACGCATCGACATTGCTCGGATCGACAGCGGCGGGAATTTTCGCGCGCGTCAGCGTCGCGATCAGCCGCGCTTTCGACACGCCAAGCAGCGGACGAAGCAACGTGAACGCGCCGCGCGCGGTCTCGGGGCCCATCGCCTTCAGGCCGGTCAATCCGCTGCCGCGCACCAACCGCATCAACAGCGTCTCAGCCTGATCGTCCTGCGTATGGGCGATCACGACATAGCGGGTTTTGAATTGGCGCGCGACCTGCCCGAGCAGCGCGTAACGCGCCTCGCGCGCCGCCGCCGGCAATCCGGTTTTCGGTTTGGCGCCGGTCCAGCGTCTGGTGACATGCGGAACGCCGAGCGAGGCCGCCAGGCGTTTCACGTCGCGCGCCTCGGTCGTCGCTTCAGGCCGCAAACCGTGATCGATCGTGGCCGCGACCAGATACGGCCCGTCGGTCAGGCGCCGCCGCCACCGCGCCAGCAGCCACAACAGCGCGACCGAGTCCGGCCCGCCGGACACCGCGACGACCAACGCCGGCGCATCGCGCAATCTCGCGAACAGCAAGCGGGCCTCGGCGGCGGTGATGGGAGTGTCGGACATGAGAGACCGGTGCAGTTGCTTCAGGCACCGCCGTCATACGCGGGCTTGCCCGCCGTATCCATCGTTCTGAGAGAAACCACCGGCGACCGCGCGCGCCGTGCGCTGGCCCGGCAATGCAGTTTAGGAGCGCCTCAGCACTTCACCCGTTTCTGCTCGCGATCGACCGCCTGCTTCACGCCGCTCGACGCGCGCGGATATTTGCGCGTCACCTCGCCGAGCGCGGCACAGGCCGCTTCCTTTTCCTTCAGCGCCGCCAACGACTGCCCGAGACGCAACAGCGAATCCGGCGCTTTCGCCGAGCTGTCGTATTTCG
>JAQGJY010000215.1 GCA_028290325.1 Tardiphaga sp. | reverse complement strand
CGGGATCGATGATCGCGACGTTGCCGCCTGGCGTCATCGGGCCGACGATGTAGCTCACCGTGCCGGTGAAGGTGAACGGCGACGGGTTGTCGCATAACACGCGGCGCACGCCGGGCACGACGTGCTCGGCGACGCCCGGCTTCAGCGGGAAGTCGCGATTGAACGGAACGTCGTCCTTGGTGTCATCGGTCATTGAAATCTCATTGCCCGTGTTCAGCCGCAGAGCTTGCGCATAGAGGACGTCATTCCCGCGCATGCGGCGAACCGGTTTTCGTGCCGCTCAGGATGAACATTCATGCCGTGGGATACTGGGCCGCCCGGTCGAGCCGGGTGGCGACGCCGTGTGTGTCGCGACGCCGTGCGTCACAGCGGACCTTGTTACCCGAACGCCTGAATGCCGGTGATGGCCCGGCCGAGGATCAGCGCGTGCACGTCGTGCGTGCCCTCATAGGTGTTCACGGTCTCGAGATTCTGGGCGTGGCGCATCACGTGATATTCGATCGAGATGCCGTTGCCGCCATGCATGTCGCGCGCGACGCGGGCGATATCCAACGCCTTGCCGCAATTGTTGCGCTTCATGATCGAGATCATCTCAGGCGCCATCTTGCCCTCGTCCATCAACCGGCCGACGCGCAACGAGCCCTGCAGCCCGAGGGTGATCTCGGTCTGCATGTCGGCCAGTTTCTTCTGCACCAGTTGCGTCGCGGCGAGCGGGCGATTGAACTGCTTGCGATCGAGCGTGTATTGCCGCGCGCGGTGCATGCAGTCCTCCGCGGCACCCATCACGCCCCATGAGATGCCGTAACGGGCGCGGTTGAGGCAGCCGAACGGGCCTTTGAGCCCGGAAACGTTGGGCAGCAGATTCTCTTCCGGGACGATGACGCCGTCCATCACGATCTCGCCGGTGATCGAGGCGCGCAACGAGAGCTTGCCGCCGATCTTCGGCGCGGTGAGGCCCTTCATGCCCTTTTCGAGGATGAAGCCGCGGATCTGATTGTCATGCGCGGCCGACTTCGCCCACACAACGAAGACGTCGGCGATCGGCGCGTTGGAAATCCACATCTTCGAGCCGGTCAGGCGATAACCGTCGGAAACCTTTTCGGCGCGGGTCTTCATGCCGCCGGGATCGGAGCCGGCATCGGGCTCGGTCAGGCCGAAGCAGCCGACCCATTCGCCGGTCGCCAGTTTCGGCAGATACTTCTTGCGCTGCGTTTCGTCGCCATAGGCGTAGATCGGATACATCACCAAAGAGGTCTGCACCGAGTTCATCGAGCGATAGCCCGAATCCACCCGCTCAATCTCGCGCGCGATCAGACCGTAGGCGACGTAGCTGGCATTGGCGCAGCCATATTCTTCCGGCAGCGTCACGCCGATCAGGCCGAGCTCGCCCATCTCATTGAAGATCTCGCGATCGGTCGACTCGTTCAGATAGGCGTCGCTGACGCGCGGCAGCAGCTTGTCCTGCGCGTAAGCGCGCGCGGTGTCGCGGATCATGCGCTCGTCTTCGGTCAATTGATCGTCGAGCAGAAAGGCATCGTCCCACAGGAAATTCACCGGGGCCGGCTTGTCCTTGGTCTGGGGGCGCACGCTCATGGGGTTTCCTCTCGGATCAATGTGTGTGTGATGTGAACAGACGGGTTGAGAACAAGTATAGGCGGTTTTGGACGTCGCAACCACTGTCATTCGGTGAGTGCTGCGACCGCTGCAAGCACAGCGCGCCCTCTCCCCTCTGGGAGAGGGTTGGGGTGGGGAGTTCTATTTAACACAACGATGAGCCCCTCACCCGGAAGCGTCGCCACGCTCGCTTCCGACCTCTGCCCAGTGGGGAGAGGTGTCAGCACACGTTGCGCATCACCCCTCCAAATTCTCGTTCGAGACGATCTCGATTCCGAAACCCGACAGGCCTTTGTAGTCATGCACCGACGAGGTCAGATGCCGGATCGACGTCACGCCGAGATCGCGCAGGATCTGGGCGCCGACGCCGACTTCGCGCCATTGCAAATTACGATCGGCTTCCGCCGATTTCAGCGCGCTGAGCGGCGCGACCGGGACGCCGGCGGCGCCGTCACGCAGGTAAACTAGAACGCCGGAGCCGTTGCGTTTGAACTGGTCAAGCACGGTCTGCATCTTGGCCGGGCCGGCGAAGATATCCTTGACAATATTGGGCTTGTGAAACCGGGTCAGCACATTCTTGCCGTCGCCTACGCCGTTGAACACGAACGCCGCGTGCATGATGGAATCGAACGGCGAGCGATAGGCATAACCCTGCAACGGGCCGATCGGACTTTCGGTGGTGAACATCGAAACGCGCTCGATCAGCTTCTCGCGCGCCTGCCGATACGCAATCATATCGGCGATGGTGACGTGCTTGAGCTTGTGCTTGGCGGCGAAGGCGACGACCTGCTCGCCCTTCATCACGGTGCCGTCGTCGTTCATCAATTCACTGATGACGCCGACCGGCGCCAGACCCGACAGCTTGCACAGATCGACCGCCGCTTCGGTATGGCCCGAGCGCAGCAGCACGCCGCCATCACGCGCGATCAGCGGAAAGATATGGCCCGGTCGTGCGAAATCCTCCGCGCCGACATTCGAATTGGCCAGCGCGCGGCAGCACGAGGCGCGTTCCTCGGCGGAGATGCCGGTGCCATTGTCGGGTTTGTAGTCGATCGACACGGTGAAGGCCGTGGTGTGGTTGCTGTCGTTGTGCGCGACCATCGGATCAAGCCGCAGCCGCCGCGCATCCTCGCTGGTGATCGGCGCGCAGACGATGCCCGAGGTGTGTCGGATGATGAACGCCATCTTCTCGGCGGTGCAATGCGATGCCGCGACGATCAGGTCGCCCTCGCCTTCGCGATCGTCGTCATCGGTGACGACGACGATGTCGCCGGCGGCGAACGCCTTGAGAATCTCGGGGATCGGATCGGCCATTAGCACACGCCCTTGAAACGACTTGGAACTTCGAGGTGTGGACGATATGGCCCAGAGCGGCTGTGGACGCAACCGCCACCGCGAGATGGCTGGCGCGGGCGCCGACGCGGCTTAGTTCGCAGTGCGAAACCATAGCGTCGCATTGAACAGGTCCGCGTCGGCCTGATCCGGCGTCCGCGAAGGCGACACGCGATGATCGATCACCAGCATGTGCGCACCGGCCGTGACGATCGGCACCCCAGCCACGCCATCCGCATCGGTCTTGAACTTCAAAATTGCTTGCTCCTGCACGGCCGTCATGCCATCGCCGCGCTCGATCTCGGCGTCACGCAATGGCTGGCCGCGAAACAGCACACGCAGCTTCAACGTCTCGCCGGGCCGCGCGAGCGCGGGGTCGGACAACGGCACCAGCTCCAGATCGTGGCCGAGCAGGCGCGCGAACGGCGCGCCCGGCCCGCTCAGCGCCTTGGCGAATTTGCCGGACCACAGGCTCTCGCTGGCGTTGCTGACAAGACGCCGCGTGACGTTGCGCGTCTCGCCATCCGCGAGCCTGGTCCAGAACCCGTTGTCATAGCGCGCCGCCAGCAACAGATGACCGTCATCGACGAACAGCGATGCCGCGACCTGATGGCCATCAACCGCCGTTGCCGCAAGGCCGGGACGGAGCGACAGCGTCGTGGCCGCGCCGATCGCGTCGAGATCAAGCACCTTGTCGGCGAAAGCCGGCGGGCGATCGTCGGGATGGCCGTAATTGACGATGACGCGGCGGCTGGCGGCCTCGCCGTCCAGCGTCAGCCAGACGTCATGCGCGAACGCCGCCTGCGACCATGCCAGCAGCCACGCAACGATCATGTATCTCACCATTTCATCACCAGCGGCGCGGCGGACGCCAGCATCGTCGGGAAGCGGTAACTGACGCCAGCCAGCAACACCAAAGCGGGTTGCGCGCTGACAAAGATATCGCGCGAGGACGCGCCGGTCGGGTCGCCGAAATTGATCGCGATCTCGCTGAGGCGATCGCCCGGATACCACGTCGCCTGCGAGAACGCCGTCCAGCCTTCGGGCCATGTATAAGCGAGCTTGCCAGTCACGCGGCTATAAGGCCGCGTCGTGATCAGGCCGTCCTGCGTGAGATTCTTCTTGCCGACAAAGGTGACATAGGCCGAACCTGACAGCCGTTCGGCGTTGCGCGTCGCCAGATTGAAATCGAGTCCGACATTGGCGACGTAAGACGGCACATTCGGCACGAAAAACGAAGGCGCCGCATCGAGCAGCCGCGCCCGCACGCCACCATAATTCGCAAACAGCGAGATCGCGTTGACGCCGTCCTTCACCGCATCAAAGCGGCCGTCGAGATCGAAGCCGTCGCGTTGCGCCTTGCCGAGGAAGGTGACCGGCAGCCCCGGCGCGGCCTGAAACGCTTCGTTCGCGGACTCCGTCGTCCAGTAGCTGCCGAGCAGGCGAAACCGATCGAAAGCCAGTTGCGCGCCGCCTTCGGTCGAGACCAGCTTGAACGGCTGGATGCCGGGATTGCCGACCAATTCGAGCGGCACGTCGATGCTGCGGAAGCCCTGCCCGTAATTGGCAAACAGTTCCAGCCATGCCACCGGTGTGATCGCAATGCCGAGTTTCGGGCTTGCCACGGCGTTGGAGATATCGGGCGTGCCGCCAGGCGTCAGCCGGTCGCTGATATCGTAAAAGAACTGATCGACGCGGCCCCCGGCCGTTAGTTTTAGCCAGTCCACCGGCTTGATCTGAATTTGCCCGAAGCCCGCGATATTGTGCTGCGTGACACCAAGATCGATCACCGGCGCGCCGCTGACCTGCCGCGCCGTCGTCGGCGCCTGAAAGGCATTGATGACGTCGGTGCGCCAGTTGCCGCCGAGCAGCACCTGCACCGGAACCTCGTTGCCGACCGCGCCGGACCACAATTTGCTGATGCGTCCGCCGGCCGTCACGCGATCGTCGCGCTGCCAGCGCTGACCGCCACCGAAATCCGCGTAGCGGTTGAACGTATCGTGGCTGACGAACAGCGTGCCTTTCAGCTCCTGATCGCGGGCGCCGCTGGCATAAGCCGCGACGATATTCTCGAGCTGCTTGTCGCCGCCGTCGGTGCGGTTGGTCGCGCTGCGTTCGTTGACCGTGCCGTTGGCGATGCCGTCGCGGCTGGCATAGCCGGGCGCGCCGAACGTCGTGGCATAGGCCTGCGCGCGCAGCGAGAGCGTCGCGCCGTCCGGCAGTGTGGTCGTGATCTTGTTGAACGAATTGAGGCGCTCGACGAACGCGTTGTCGCGGCTGCCGTCGGTGCGATAGCCCTCGAACGCCAGATACGGCAGCCACGCACCAGATCCTTGAAGGCTTTGCGTGGTGCTGTAGGTCGCGACGGCGCGCGCGGTGCCCTGCGCGCCACCGGAGACGCCGACGCTGCCGAACGGCTCGGCGTCTTTCGTCGTGATGTAAACCGAACCGCCGAGATTCGAATCGCCCGCCTCCACCGAGAACGGTCCGCGCACGATCTCGATCGTCTTCACCGTCTCCGGCAGCAGGATGTTGAGATCCGCGTAATTCGGCGTGTGCAGCGACGACACCTCATTCAGCGGCACGCCGTCGATGAAATAAGCGATGTCGCGGCCGTGCTCGGCCTCGGTGTAGCCACGCAGCGACATACCCGACGCGATGCCGCCCTGCCCGAAATTCGCGACGTTGAAACCGGGCAGCGAGCGAAACAGGTCGGTGTAGGTCGCGACCGGCGCGCGCGCGATCATACCGGCGTCGATCACGGTGGTTGCGGCAGGCAGCGCGGACACCGACGCCGACAGACCACCCCGCCCCGGCAGCGACGCGGCGACCGTGGCGATGCTCACGCCTGCGGGCGCGGCAATCGAACGCCGCGCGATCGCACGGGACGGTCGCGGGCGACGCTCGGAACCAACGACCGCGGGCGCGCGACGCACGACGTCGGGCGCCGTCACCGTCACAGGCGGCAGCGGCGATTGCGCTTGCGCCGACCTCGCGTCGAACACCGCCGCGCAAACGCCGGCCAGCAACACCACGCGCCGCGCGGAATTCCAACGTCCGACATGGTTCGACATGATAGATGAAACGTCCCCGACGACGCGCCATCGCGCGTCCGCTCAACCCGACGTCGCAGTTTCGGCCCCGAGTATGACGATGTCAATCGATCGTCATACTTTCATCAGCGAGAGTTCTCATGCAGCGCATCACCATCACGCTCGACGATGATCTGATGGAGGCGCTGGATCACGCCATCGCCGAGCGTGGCTACCAGAACCGCTCCGAAGCGATCCGCGATTTCACCCGCGCCGGCATGCAGCAGGCCGCCGAAAGCGTCGGGCCATCGGGCGAATGCGTCGCGGCCTTGGTCTATGTGTACGATCACGCGCAGCGCGAATTGTCGAAGCGTCTGATCGATAACGCGCACCAACATCACGATCTGTCGCTGGCGACGATGCACGTCCATCTCGACGAAGCCAATTGCATGGAGGTGACGGCGCTGCGCGGCCCCGGCGCGGCGGTGCGGCATTTTGCCGATCATGTGATTGCCGAGCGCGGCGTCCGTTATGGCCGCGTCGTGATGATGCCGACGACCGACGGCGGCGCGATGAAGAAACCGCATAAGCACAGGTGAGCATCAATTAAGGGGCATCGCCGCAACTTGCCCTCTCCCCTGGCCGGCGGACGCGCCGTATAAGCGGGCCACCCCTCTCAGGGCTGGGGACAGGGGGAAGACGCGCGGCTCGTTCACAACGACCTCAGTCCCATTTCGGCGCGAAGCCGGGATTGACGCAGCGTTTGTCCTTCGGCATCGCCGCGATCGCCTTGCGATCCTCGTCGTCGAGCTTGATCTTCAACGCGTCGAGATTGGCCTGCTGGCTCTCCCGGCGCGAGGCCTTTGGAATCGCCGCGACATCGTTCTGATCGAGCAGCCATTTCAGCGCGACTTGCGCCGCGCTCGCCTGATGCTTCTTGCCGATCGCGGCGAGCGTCGGATCGTCGGCCATCCGGCCCTGCGCCAGCGGACAATAGGCCGTGACCGGGATCCCTTTCGGCCGCAGATAGTTCAGCACCGCGCTCTGGTCGAGCATCGCGTGATATTCGATCTGGTTGCAGGCGATCGGCGCCTTGATGTCCTCGATCGCGGTCCGCAGCAGCGCGACCGGGAAATTGCAGACACCGATCGCGCGAACGCGACCTTCATCCATCAGCGTCATCATGGTGTCGAAGATCTCGGCGAGGTCCATGTTCGGCGCCGGCCAGTGCACCAGATAAAGGTCGACGTGGTCGAGCTTGAGTTTCTCAAGGCTGGCCGCGAAGGCCGCATTGATGCCATCGCGCGTCAGATGATCGTGCCAGACCTTGGTCGTGACGTGCAGCTCGGCGCGGGCGACGCCCGACGCCGCGATCGCCTCCCCGATCGGCGCTTCATTGCCGTACATCTCGGCGGTGTCGATATGGCGATAGCCAAGCGCGATCGCGCTCTCGACCGCCGCGCGGCAGGCATCGCCCGTCATTTTGAAAGTGCCGAGGCCGAGCTTGGGCAGACGAATGCCCTGGGTGGTGATCGTATCCATGGTGGGTGTCCTCAATCTAATAACT
>JAQGJY010000114.1 GCA_028290325.1 Tardiphaga sp. | reverse complement strand
TCGCGCTCGCCGCCCCAGCGCGTGAAATCGTTGATCAGGCTGGTGCGCCAATCCACGACAGTGCCGAAGACGTCGAACACCATGGCTTTGACGTTCGTGACGTCGGACGATGTGGTCATTCACGTTTCCCCGTCATTGGAGCAAGCATTGGTGGCATTGGCCGCTCAGCGCAGCGAAGCAGTCCAGCCTTCCTTGACGAAGCAAGCCTGGATGGCTTCAAAAGAAGCAAGTCTGGATTGCTTCGTCGCGGCAATGTCTCGAAGACGTCTCAAAACACCTTGCGATACTGCATGAATCCGGAATTGTCCGCGACCTGGTCGTAAAGAATGCGCGCCTGCGCGTTGTCGGTTTTGGTCAGCCAATGCACACGGCTGCATCCGGCCTCTTTGGCGGCGGCGTAGACCGCCTCGATCAAAGCCCGGCCAAGCCCGAGGCCGCGCGCGCTGTCATCGACGAACAGATCTTGCAAGTAACAGTAATCGCCCGGCGTCCAGGTCGAGCGATGAAACAGATATTGCACGATGCCGGTGAGCTTGCCGTCCACATAGGCGCCGAGCAGAAACATCGGTTCGCCGTCATCGTGGAATCGCGCCCATGTCGCATCGCTTGCGCCGTCCGCCAGCGTTGCTTTGTAGAACGTGAGATAGCCGTTCCACAACGGCTCCCACGCCGCGCGCTCGTCGGCGCCGACCTTGCGGATCACGATGGCGGGTTTCGTCATGGCGTTCTTTCTATCGACACCGTCATTGCGAGGACCGAAGCCACGAGACAATCCAGTTTTCCTGAATTCAAGATGGCCGGGATTGCTTCGCTCCGTGTCAGGTCGGCGGCGTCGCCGCCCTGACACGGGCTCGCGATGGCGATCTCAATCGAGATGGAATTTCTCGAGCTGGCGATGCTGACCCTTGATGATGCGGACCGTGCCGGTCACGGACCGCATCACGATGGTTTCGGTCTCGATCACATTGCCGCGGAATTTAACGCCGGACAGCAGCGACCCGTCGGTGACGCCGGTGGCCGCGAACAGGCAGTCGCCACGCGCCATATCCTCGATGCCGTAGATCATCTTCGGATCGGTGATGCCCATCTTCAGCGCGCGTTCGCGCTTCTCGTCGGTGTCGAGAATGAGCCGGCATTGCATCTGGCCGCCGATGCAGCGCAACGCCGCTGCCGCCAGCACGCCTTCCGGCGCGCCGCCGGTGCCGATGTAGATATCGATGTCGGTATTGGCCGAATCAGCGGTGTGGATGACGCCGGCGACATCGCCGTCATCGATCAGCCGCACGGCGGCCCCGGTCGAACGAATGCTGGCGACGATGGCGGCATGGCGCGGCCGATCCAGCACCAACGCGGTGATCGCCGAGGTCGGCACGCCCTTGGCCTTGGCGAGGCGGCGGATGTTGTCTTCCGGCGGCGCGTCGAGGTCGATGACGTCGCGGCCATAGCCGGGGCCGATCGCGATCTTCTTCATATAGACGTCGGGCGCATGCAGCAGCGTGCCGCCATCGGCCATCGCCATCGTGGCGATCGAGCCCGGCATGTTCTTGGCGCACAGCGTGGTGCCCTCCAGCGGATCGACCGCGATATCGACTTTCGGGCCGGCATTGATGCCGACCTTTTCGCCGATGAACAGCATCGGTGCTTCGTCGCGCTCGCCCTCGCCGATCACGATGGTGCCCTCGATCGGCATCTTGTTGAGTTCGCGCCGCATCGCATCGACGGCGGCCTGATCGGCGGCCTTTTCGTTGCCATGGCCGCGCAAACGCGCCGCCGAGACCGCCGCGCGCTCGGTCACGCGGACGATCTCCAGCGTCAGGATGCGTTCCAGCAACTGCTGCGGGGGCACGGAAATGATGGTGGACATGGGCAACTCCTTGGACGTCCGTGCAGGCCGATCAGCCTGCCCTGTTGTGTGTCTAGTTTTTCTCGATCCGGATCACCTGCGGCTTGCCGCTGATGACCTTGTCGCGTTGCACCGCCTGCAAGGCGCGGCGCACCGCGTCCTCGCTGGTGGCGTAGGTAATCAGAATAACCGGCACCGGCGAGGATTTGCGCGGTTGGCCGTCGGCCTCGAACGCGCCGTCCGGATGGCGCTGCACGATCGACTCGATCGAGATCTGCTGCTCGGCCAGGCGCGTCGCGATCGTGGCGGCGGTGCCAGCGAGATCGCGCGCCATCAGGCGGATATAATAGCCGCCTTCGTGATGCTCCATCGGCGCTTTTTTCGTCGCCTCGAGTTTCGCGACCGGGCGGCCGAACGGCAAAGCGCGAATACCGCGCGCGACGTCGGCGATGTCAGCCACCACGGCCGACGCCGTCGCGGGCCCGCCGGCCCCCGGCCCGACCAGCGTGATCGGTGGCATGCCGACACCGTCGATCGTCACGGCGTTGGTGACCCCCATCACCTGCGCGATCGACGATGATTTCGGCACCATGGTCGGATGCACGCGCTGTTCGATGCCGGTCTTGGTCCGGACCGCGACGCCGAGCAGCTTGACGCGAAAGCCAAGCTCGGCGGCGGCGCGCAAATCCGCCGGCGAAATCGATGTGATGCCTTCGACCGAGACCGCGCTTTGCGAGACCTTGATGCCGAACGCGAGGCTCGCCAGAATGGAGAGCTTCTGGGCGGTGTCGTGACCGTCGATGTCGAACGACGGATCGGCCTCGGCATAGCCGAGGCGCTGGGCGTCGGCCAGACAGGCCTCGAACGACAGGCCTTCCTGCTCCATGCGCGTCAGGATGTAATTGCAGGTGCCGTTGAGAATGCCATAGACGCGGTCGATGTCGGTGCCGGTGAGGCCTTCGCGCAACGTCTTGACGACCGGGATCGCCGCCCCGACGGCGGCCTCGAAATTGAATGCGCCGCCATGCTTTTCGGCCAGGGCCGCGAGTTTCAAGCCATGCTTGGCGATCAGCGCCTTGTTGGCGGAGACCACCGACTTGCCGTTCGCCAGGGCGGCCGAAATCGCCGACAGAGCCGGCTCGTCGGATCCGCCCATCAATTCGACAAAGCAATCGATCTCGGGATCATTGGCGAGCGCCAGCGCGTCCTTGGCCCAGCTGACGCCATCGAGGCCGAGGTCGCGCCGCTTGGTTTTGGAGCGCGCGGTAACGGCCACGACCTTGATGTCGCGACCGCAGCGCGCCGATAGCACATCGGCCCGCTGTTCGATCATGGTGACGACGGCGGCGCCAACGGTGCCGAGCCCCGCGATGCCCAGCTTCAAAGGTGCGACCATTGGCTCTAAAACCTACAGGGAAATCAGGCTCGGTTGGCGAGCGGAACGACGTTGTGCAACGTTTCGAGCCCGGTTTCAAGGAACCGGCGAATGCCGCGCGCGGCCTGGCGGATACGCTGCTCGTTCTCGACCATCGCGATGCGGACATAACCCTCGCCGTGCTCGCCGAACGCGACGCCGGGCGACACCACGACGCCGGATTTCTCCACCAGCAAGGTCGCGAACGCCATGCTGCCGACGTCGCGGAATTTCTCCGGCAGCGGCGCCCAGGCGAACATCGAGGCCGAGGGCGGCGGAATCTGCCAGCCGGCGCGGCCGAACGAATCCACCAGCGCGTCGCGGCGCTTGCGGTAGGTGTCGCGCATCTCGCGGATGCAGTCATCCGGGCCGTTCAGCGCCGCCGTCGCGGCCACCTGAATCGGCGTGAAGGCGCCGTAGTCGAGATAGGATTTGACCCGGGTCAGCGCGGCGATGATGCGCTCGTTACCGACCGCGAAGCCCATGCGCCAGCCGGCCATCGAAAACGTCTTCGACATCGAGGTGAATTCGACGGTGACGTCGATCGCGCCCGGCACCTGAAGCACCGATGGCGGCGGATTGTCGTCGAAATAGACCTCCGAATAGGCCAGATCGGACAGGATGTAGATTTCGTGCTTCTTCGCGAACGCGACAAGGTCCTTGTAGAAATCGAGTGTGGCCACTTGCGCCGTCGGGTTCGACGGATAGCAGACGATGATCGCGATCGGCTTCGGGATCGAATGGATGATGGCGCGCTCGCACGCCGCGAAAAAGTCCGGGCTCGGGTCCGACGGCACCGAGCGGATCACGCCGCCGGCCATCAGGAAGCCAAACGCGTGGATCGGATAGCTCGGATTGGGACACAACACGACATCGCCCGGCGCCGTGATCGCCTGCGCGACGTTGGCGAAGCCTTCCTTGGAGCCCAAGGTCGCGACGATCTGGGTGTCGGGATTGAGTTTGACCCCGAAACGGCGGGCGTAATACGCAGCCTGCGCCTTGCGCAGTCCGGTAATGCCGCGCGACGCCGAATAGCGGTCGGTGCGCGGCTTGCCGAGGGTTTCCTTCAGCTTCTCCAGCACATGCGGCGGCGTCGGCAGATCGGGATTGCCCATGCCGAGATCGATGATATCGGCGCCAGCGTTCCGCGCCGCGGCCTTGGCGCGGTTGACCTGCTCGAACACGTAAGGCGGCAGGCGGCGGATACGATAGAACTCTTCCATGGACGTCGGGCTCCGGAACCGGGGATGGCGGCCGCGCATGGCCTGAAACTGTCGCGTGATCACGGGCACCGCGCGCGGATCAAGAACGAGAGCGGTCGCTGAATCGGGCTGGTTTTATCACGGACAGGCGGCAACGCCACCCGTCGGGCGCGGATGATCTCGGCTTTTTCGAAGCCAGAGGGCCGAAAGCGGCGTTATTTCGCGGCGGCGGCCGCGGCGGAGCGCGCACGGGCGTCAAGCAGCTCACTCTGCAAGCGGGACTGTTCGGTCGTCGTCAGCGCGGCGTTGCTGCGCGACGCCGGCAGATCGTGGACCGGCAGAAACGCCCGCTGCTCCTTGGGCCGCGCCGGCGCATCGGCCGGCAGGCCGATGACCGGCAGGTCGGCGACAACGCTGGCGCAACCGCCAAGCGTTCCCGCGACACCCAGCATCAGCGCGACGCAGGCTAGCCTTGCGACTGGTCTTGATATGCTCACGCAACTCACCCCGAAAATCTCGTCCGTAGTCTGGCACGCGACGATTAACGATGCACGATCAACCCCGGCGATGAGACAGCATTATGTCGGAAGCCGGCTTAATTTTGACGCAGCGCAGCACATCGAAATCTGTCACGCCCCCTGAAACGTGCCATCATCGCACCCTATGGTGACGTCACGTCACGCCTTCCTGCCGTCGAACCCGCGATAGTGTTGCCCAATGACCAAGATGATCGATCGCCCCACCGACACCAAGACCGCCGCACCTCGTTCATCGTCCGCGGACACGCGTCAGAATTCGTCTCAGGACGCGCCGAAATTCAATCCCGAAGCTTTCGCGATGAACCTCGCCCGGGCGATGGAAACCAGCGGCCAGGCGCTGGCGGCCTATCTGAAGCCGCGCGAAGGCGTCGCCAATCCCAAGCCGCCGAACGAGATCACCGAGGTCATCAAGACGATCTCGACGGTCGCCAACTACTGGCTGTCGGATCAGGCCCGCGCCGCCGAGGTTCAGATGAAGATGGGCAAGGCCTATCTCGATCTGTGGGGCAACGCGATGCGCCGCATGGCCGGCGAAACCGTCGAGCCGACCATCGAAGCGGCGCCGCGCGACAAGCGCTTCGCCGATCCGGAATGGAAGTCGAACCAGTTCTTCGACTTCTTGCTGCAGACCTATCTTCTCACGACGAAGATGGCGAACGAGCTGGTGCGCGACGCCGAAGGGCTCGACCCCCACACCCGCAAAAAGGCCGAGTTCTACGTCCAGCAGATCAGCAACGCGATCGCGCCGTCGAACTTCGTCATGACCAATCCGGAACTGTTGCGGCACACCGTGGCCTCGAACGGCGACAATCTGGTGCGCGGCATGAAGATGCTGGCGGAGGATATCACCGCCGGCGGCGGCAATCTGCGGATACGGCAGTCCGATCCGGACAATCTCGTGGTCGGCGTCAACATGGCGGTGACGCCGGGCAAGGTGATCTTCCAGAACGAGATCATGCAACTGATCCAGTACACGCCCTCGACCGAGAACGTGTTGCGGACCCCGCTGCTGATCGTGCCGCCGTGGATCAACAAGTTCTACATTCTCGATCTGCGGCCGGAGAAATCCTACATCAAATGGTGCGTCGATCAGGGCGTCACCGTCTTCGTGATTTCGTGGGTCAATCCCGACAAGACGCTGAGCCAGAAGTCATTCGCGGACTACATGCATCAGGGTCCGCTGACGGCGATGGACGTGATCGAAAAGGTGACCGGCGAACTCAAGGTTCATACCGCCGGCTATTGCGTCGGCGGCACCCTGCTTGCCTCGACGCTGGCCTGGCTCGCCGAGAAGCGTCGCCAGCGCGTCGCCTCCGCGACGTTCTTCGCGGCGCAAGTTGATTTCACCCATGCCGGCGACCTCATGGTGTTCGTCGATGAGGCGCAGATTTCGGCGCTGGAAAAGGACATGCTCGAGGCCGGCGTGCTCGACGGCGGCAAGATGGCGATGGCCTTCAACATGCTGCGCTCGAACGACCTGATCTGGTCCTACGTCGTCAGCAATTATCTGAAAGGCCAGCCGCCGTCGGCATTCGACCTGCTGCACTGGAATTCCGACGCGACCCGGATGCCGGCCGCCAACCATTCATTCTATTTGCGAAACTGCTATCTCGAAAACCGGCTTTCGACCGGCTCGATGGTGCTCGACGACACGCTGCTCGACCTCTCCAAGGTCAAGGTGCCGATCTACAACCTGGCGACCAAGGAAGACCACATCGCGCCAGCACAATCGGTGTTGTACGGCTCACAATTCTTTGGCGGGCCTGTGAAATACGTATTGTCTGGCTCCGGCCACATCGCCGGGGTCGTGAACCCGCCGGCGGCGAACAAGTATCAATACTGGACCAACGATGCGATCGGCGACATCCCGCTCGACGAATGGCTCAAAGGCGCGCAGGAGCACAAAGGATCGTGGTGGCCCGACTGGCGACAATGGCTGGCGACGATTGACGCCGAGCAGGTTGCGGCGCGGTCGGTCGGCAGCGAAGCGTTTCCGCCGATCGAGGACGCGCCCGGAAGTTATGTCCGGGTGCGGGCCTAA
>JAQGJY010000102.1 GCA_028290325.1 Tardiphaga sp. | reverse complement strand
GCGGTTGCGCGTCATTCCTGGCATCACCGCGATTCAGGCTTTATGCGCTTCGCATGCAATGCCGCTCAATGATATCGGCGCGTCCTTTCTGGTCACGACCGGGCGGCAGTTGCGTGACGGCGGCTGGCCCGAGGGCATCAAAACGCTGGTCGTGATGCTTGATGGCGCGTGCGCCTTCCAGCACGTCGCTCCGGCCGGGGTGACGATTTGGTGGGGTGCTTATGTCGGCATGCCCGCCGAGATCATCCTTGGCGGGGCGCTCAGCGACACCGGCCCACTCATCCTGCAGGCCCGCGCGGAAGCCCGGGCCCGGATAGGCTGGATCATGGATGTGTATATCCTCAGGCGTCACTGATTGAGGCACGACGCTTTAGGCAAAACCCGAATCCGGTGCGCACGGAGCGTTCCCCCGGACCTGATGCTCCCGAAAAAAACTTGCGAGGGGGATCCGGTCACGAGGCAATGGCGGCAGAGAGCGACGACAAGCTGAATGATCTGGCGTCGGTGCAATTGGACGCGCTGAAAAAGCTGGAGTTCGTGCGGCATTCCGTCAATCGGCACCACGCTGCCAGCTGATCGCGGCGGCGCAAGCGAAGCCCGCCGGCTGAACTGGCGGGCCTTATCGCCTAGCCCTTGGCTGTTTTCTTAAAACTATTGTAACCAATCATGGTTGGTGAGCGCGGTGGGATTCGAACCCACGACCCCATGATTAAAAGTCACGTGCTCTACCGACTGAGCTACGCGCTCACGTGTGGCGCTGTGTAGGGGGCAGGCCCGCGCCGGTCAAGGGACGAGGCCCGGCCGTCCCGGCTTGTTTCGGGAGCCGTCACGGGCGCTCGGCGCGGGTCGTCAGATCGTCGGCACATCTCGCCAAGGCGGCGTCAGCCGGCTTTCCGCTGCGCCTCCGGCGTCGCCGTCTGCGAGTTGCCGATGGCTGACATCGGCACCGGACGCAGGCCGATCAGCTCGGCGGTTCGGATGCGCGTGTTGGTCCAGAACGCGAACGAGTTGATCCGCGAATTTTCCAGGATCGCGATCAGCACGGCCGACAGGAACGGCAAGCTCTGCAACACCAGCACGACGGCGAAGACGTAGATTTCGTGGACTTGCTTGAAGCTGTTCGACATCACCAGCACGCCGGCGCCGATCAGCAGCAGCACGCCGATGACAGCCTCCCAAAAGGCCTGAAATTCGACGGACATCATCGACAGTCCGCCCTTCGAGGTGCGGGCGAAGGGCAGATGCTCGGTGATGAGCCCGTTGGCGACAGCGCGCGACACGGTCCATTGCACCGACATCGCCGCGATCATCGCGCCCAGCATCTGCGGAATCTTCACCGGCACGCGCAGCCGGTACAGCGTGAGGAAATGCACCAGCGACACCACGAAGGCCGCGATGATCGGCAGCGTCAGGATCTTGTCGGGAATGGCGATGTCGGCGAAGGCGACGATCGGCACCCAGATCAGATTCAGAATCGCGACGACGACGCCGAGGCTTTCGGCGCCGAGCCAGTTCAGCCAGCCAAGAGCGAATTCGCGTTTTTGTTCGGGCGTCAGCCGACTGGCGCCGGGCAGGAAGCGCCGCCAATGCTTCTTGATGATCTGGAAACCGCCATAGGCCCAGCGATGGCGCTGCTTCTTGAACGCTTCGTAGGTATCGGGCAGGAGGCCGAAGCCGTAACGCTTGTGCGTGTAATGTGTCAGCCAGCCATGCTCGATGATGGCAAGGCCGAGGTCGCTATCCTCGCAGATCGTATCGCCCTCCCAGCCGCCGGCCATGTCCATCGCCGCGCGGCGGATCAGGCACATCGTGCCGTGCACGATGATGGCGTTGGCCTCATTGCGCTGGACCATGCCGATGTCGAAGAAGCCGGCGTATTCGCCGTTCATGATGTAGTGCATCAGCGAGCGGTCGCCATCGCGATGATCCTGCGGCGCTTGCACGAGGCCGACGCGCGGATCGGCGAAAGCCGGCACCAGGTCTTTCAGCCAGTCCGGCTCGACGACGTAATCGGCATCGATGATGCCGATGATCTCGGCATCGACATCGGTGCGGGCCATCGCGATCCGCAACGCGCCGGCCTTGAAGCCCTCGACCTTTTCGGCGTTGATGAACTTGAAGCGTTCGCCGAGCGTCCGGCAATGATCCTGGATCGGCATCCAGAACTCGGGGTCCGGCGTGTTGTTGATGATGACGACGCATTCGAAGTTCGGATAGTCGAGCCGCGCCACGGCATCGAGCGTCTGCTTCAGCATCTCCGGCGGCTCGCGATAGGCCGGGATATGGATCGAGACCTTCGGCGTCGGCGCGGACTCATCGCGTCGCGCCACCAAAGCCGGGGCGGCGGCCGCCGACAGCGCGCGGGCCGGCACCGGAGGGCCGAGCTGGGTCACCTTGCCGGGCAACAGACGGCGAGGTTTGTGGCCGAAAGCGATCGCGGCGATTTCCTCGATCCGCGCCATCGCGATCAGCACCAGCGGCACCAGCAGGATCAGGCCCAGCGTCAACGCGAAGGCCGAGCCGAAGATGAAATAATGGCCGTTCCAATAGGAGAAGATCGTGGCGACCCAGGCGCCGACGCCGTTCGCCGCCGCCGACAGCAACAGCGCCTGCATCGGGGTGGGTGTCACCAGCCGCAGGATCGGCAGCGACAGCAGCACGCCGACCATCACGGCGATGATCGCGAGCTTCCAGTGATCCTGATCGACCACCGGGCCGGTCCAGGCGAATTTCGGCTCACGCGCGGCGTTCAGAATGCCCCAATAGGGACCGACGCCGCCTTCGAAATATTTCCACGGCTGATCGATCGCCTCGACGATATTGTATTCCATGCCGATCTGGTCGGCGCGGCTGACGAAATTGCGCAGCGTCACGGCCTGCTCGAACGGGCCGGGGATCGCCTTCTTGAGATTGTAGCCCGAGCTTGGCCAGCCGAATTCCGCGATCACGATGCGCTTGCCGGGAAAGGCGTTGCGCAGCTTTTGATAGATGATCATCGCCTGATCGACGGCCTGCTCGTCGGAGAACCCTTCCCAATACGGCAGGATATGCGCGGCGATGAAATCGACCGACGACGCCAGTTCAGGATTCTCGATCCAGATGTTCCAGATCTCGCCGGTCGTGACCGGCACGCTGACCTGGCTCTTGACCTTCTGGATCAGCTTGACGAGGTCCTCGACCTTCTGCTCGCCACGGAAAATGGTTTCGTTGCCAACGACGATGCCGTTGACGTTGCTGTTGCGTTTGGCGAGCTCGATGGCGGACACCATTTCGCGCTCGTTACGATCGACGTTCTTGTCGATCCACGCGCCGACCGTCACCTTGATGCCGGCCTCGTTGGCGAGCGGCGGCACCAGCTCGGGACCGCCGGTGGACGAATACAGACGCACCGCCTTGGTCAGCGGCGCGAGCGTCTTGAGGTCGGCGCGAATTTTCTCGGCTGTCGGAATGTTATCGACGTCGGGATGTCCGCTGCCGTCGAATGGCGCGTAAGAGACGCTCGGCAACATGCCGCGGAAATCGGGCGCCGTTTGTTTTTCGCGGAACAGGCCCCAGAGCCCCGCGTGGGCACCGGTCACAAGCAACAAGACGGCGACAACGGCACGCATCGACTAAACCATAGGGGCGAAAATGACCCGGAAATGGACCCGTCCCCTAGGTCCGACCGGACGCCGGCAGAGATCAGAATATCTCGCCGATGACAGTTAACAAGCCACTGTCGTGTGGTCGGATTCGACCACCAGCATCCATTTATCCGGCGCAATGGCGTTTTCAGGGCGCCGCACAATCGAACGCCAGAACGAATGCCATGCGTCGGGTGGTTTCCTCGGCGTCGTCGCTCAGCGGCGCTATTTCTGTTCGGTCGGCGTCGGCGTCGCGGCGGGCGACTGTGGTGGCGTCGGCGGCGCCGCCGGATTGGTCGGCTGGCCGGGCGCGGCCGCCTGCTGCGGCTGCGCGCCGGGATTGATCCAGCAGGCGTGCACGCGGCTGTTCAGGCTGTCCGGCTGCTTCGGATCGATCGCGCCAAATTTGACGAGGCAACGAAAGGTCGCCTGGACATGGCCGCCGGGGCAGCCGAAACGGTCATAGAGATCGAGATGGCGGAATGCCGTGTCGAGATCGTCACGCCACATGAGCACGACAACGCGGCGGCCGAGCCAGACGCATTCCGGATTGCCGCCGGGTCCGTTGATGGCCTGCGCGGCCTCGACGAATTCATCGCTCTTGCGCTGGCTTTCGCGGGCGACGTCGGCGGGCGACGGCGTCTGATTGCCGGCCGGCTGCTTGGCCTGATCCTGCTGCGCGACACCGACACCGGATGCGCCCAGCGCAATTAGGACCGCAAGGCTCGATACAGCAAGACCACGCACCACAACGGACTGCAATCCAGACAGCAGACGACGCATATGTTTTCCAACCTGTTTCGTGCGGACGGCAGCAGCCACCAAACGCATCTGTTGCCGAAGAATTGGGTCTCCAATGCGGCGGAGACATCCGATTGCCATGACGGACAATTCAATATTTGTCCAGCGATCCGCGCAGCTTATCGTAAACGGCGACCGCCGTCGCGAGGGCTTGCGACGCGACCGCGATGCCAGCGGTCTTTGGCTCTGAAGTTCTGTAGCGACCTGCGCTGAAATGAGGTGCAAATGTCAAAATCGGACCTCTGGATCAATCGGCGCACTTGGCTTATTGCCGCCGAACGGTTAATCGACGGTACATTTTCGGAAGGATAAAACCTATTTCTTTTCGCACGCCGCTGGCGCTTCTCGTTCTGTCCCTGGGCCTTATTGCCGCGACGTGGTGGTGGTTGGCGACGCCGATCTCGCTCGTGCGCGCACCGATTGATCCGGCCGCCAAACTCGAATGCGTGTCCTATGCGCCGTTCCGCGGCGAGCAGACGCCGCTCGACCCGACCACGATGATTGCGCCGGAGCAGATCGCGCAGGATCTCAAACAGCTGGCCGAAATCTCGAAATGCGTGCGGACCTATTCGGTTGAGAACGGCCTCAACAAGGTGCCGGAGCTGGCGTCGCAGATTCCCGGACTGAAGGTGTTGCAGGGCATCTGGCTCGGCAGCAACAGACTGAAGAATCTGCAGCAGATTTCCGAAGTGGTCGAGCTGACCAAGCAATATCCGACTGTGATCACCGGCGTGATCGTCGGCAACGAAGTGCTGCTGCGGGGCGAAATGACCGCGCCCGATCTGGCGGCCAATATCCGCGCGGTCAAATCGCAAATCAAGTTGCCGGTGACCTATGCCGACGTGTGGGAATACTGGCTGAAAAATCGCGAGATCTACGAGGCGGTCGATTTCGTCACGATTCACATTCTGCCTTATTGGGAAGACTTCCCGATCCGCGCCAAGAACGCGGCGGCGCATGTCGATTCGATCCGCAAGCGCGTCGCGGTCGTGTTTCCGAACAAGGAAATCCTGATCGGCGAAACCGGCTGGCCGAGCGCCGGGCGGATGCGTGACGGCGCCCTGCCGTCGCGCGCCAGTCAGGCGCGCGTGGTGTCGGAAATTCTCGACCTCGCCAAGAAGGAAAACTTCCGCGTCAACCTGATCGAGGCCTACGACCAGCCGTGGAAACGCGCGCTTGAAGGCACCGTCGGCGGCTATTGGGGCCTGTTCGACGCCAGCCATCGCGGCGTGAAATATCCGGTCGGCGTGCCTATTTCGGATTTTCCGCGCTGGAAGCTGCTGATGGCGGCCGGGATGGCGTTGAGCGTCATCACGTTCGGCGCCGCGATGCTGACGTTGCGACGCCGGCCGTGGCCGCCGCGATTTGTTTCGTGGTTCGCCGTCTTCGTCATGGCGACCGCCGGCGGCGCGTTGCTCGGCATCGCCGCCGACCGCATGATCCATGAGAGCTACGGCATCGGCGGCTGGATGCGCTGGGGCCTGCTGCTGGCGGCCGGTAGTCTGGCGCCGCCGCTCTGCGCCAACGCGCTGTTGGCCGGGCGACCGCTGCCGGTGTTCCTCGATCTGTTCGGACCGCGCGAGCATCGCACGCATCAGGCGCTGTCGATCGTGCTGGGCCTGACCTTGCTGGTGGCGGCGATTCTCGGAGTCGAATCGGCCTTGGGCTTCGTGTTCGATCCGCGCTACCGCGATTTCCCGTTCGCCCCGCTGACCATGGCGGTGCTGCCGTTCGCCGCCCTGGCGTTGTTGAACCGACCGGCTTTGGGCAGGCGCCCGATCGCCGAAGCGGTCTTCGCCGGCATTCTGGTGATGTCGGCGATCTATACGGTGTTCAACGAGGGTCCGGACAACTGGCAGTCGCTGTGGAGCTGCGCCGTATTCGCGCTGTTCGGGATCACGCTGTGGCGGGCGCGGGCCGCGCAAAGCCAAGAACCAGCAGTCCAATAGCGACGCCGGATAAACCCACGTTATAGAGCACGATGCCGAAGCCGGCACAGATCAGGCCGGCGGTCAGCGTGACGATCGACGGCCGGATGACGTGCAGCACGGCGATGACCAACGCCGCAATCCCGAAGACCGAATTCTTGAACAGCGCGGTGGCCAGCAGCCGCGTCTTGCACATCAGCGTCGGCAAGCCGCCATCGCAAGACAATGCGAAGGTCGACAGCTCGATCGCCATGTAACGCAGATAGATCGCGTAGCCCACGGTACAAAACCCGACCACGAGCAGCCACTGGACCTGGAACGGCGTCAGCCGGAATGGTTGTTTTTTCATGGGCCGATTATGGGGTTTATGGCGCCTGCGAACAAGCCGGCTTGGCATGCGGAGATGGGAAATCAGCCTCGGAGCAGCGAGGTGGGCGGCGGCGCGATCGCGGCGGGCGGAGTCGCGGCGGCGGGTTGCGCCGGCGGCTTCGGTTTGGGTTTGCGTTTCACGACCGGCTTCGGCGCGATGGCGGGTGGCGCGGCGGTCGCATCGCCGCCCAGCGTCAAACGTTGGCCGTCATAAGCCGCCGGTTCACACAACCTGCCCGCCGGCAGCGCGGCACAGATTTGCGCGGCGGACGTGGCGTCCCGCAGCGGCCCCGCCACCAAGCGAAGCTGCATCCCGGCCGCGCCCGGCCGTTCTTTGACGACAAGCAGTGGCGTCAAGCCAGCCAGCGCCGGATGCGCGGCGCTGATCTGCCTCCACAACGCGCGCAAACCCTCGATGGAGGGCGCAATTCCAAGATCGATGCCGAACGCGCTCCGCGAGACGGGCACCGCGTCGGGCTCGGCGGCCGCCGGTGCGCTGGCGACGACGTCGGCCGGCGCGTCGAGGCGGGCGGCGGCGGGATCGGGCGGCGCCATCAGCGATTTCGAGGCCATCAACGGTGTCGAACTGGCGGGCATCGTGTCACGGGCAGGAATACTGGCCGCCGGCGCCGGGGCAGGCGGGGTTTCGATGGCCGCCGCCATGGGCCGTACGGCGGCCTGCCGTCCGATCGATCCGGTAACGGAATCGAGCCCCTGTTCGAGCGTGCTGACCCGCGAATAAAGCCGGTCGCGGTCGCTGTTAAGCGTCTCGATCGCCGAGGCCAGCCGGCGCGCTTCGCCTTGCGTCTGCTGGTTGAGCAGCTGCATTTGCTGGGCCTGACGGGTGAGATCGCTGTTGGCCAATTCATCGCGGCGCAGTTTCAGCGATGACTGGTTTGACAGCATGGCGATCACGACAGCGGAAATCGCGGCGATGCTCCACGCGCCGAGGCGGAGCAGCGCCCGCCTGTCGAAGGAATCCTCCTCCGCCAATACCGTGCTATGGGCGCCTTGGGCCTCTGGACCGATGGCGGCGCGATCGCGTTTCCTGCTCATCGGACCAATTCGGCCCCCCTGCGGCCTCAAGCGAATCACATCGCCGACAATATCAGGAACGACGCGCGCGCCTAAGCCGCGTAAGCGCCACGGGTTTCCGTTCCGTGAAAAACACTTTATGAGGGCGACGGCGCGGATCCGCGCCGGCATTCAAGACGGATCGGCCAGGAAAGCCCAGATGAACGCCCGAACCAGCCTGACCATCGTGCTCGCAGCCGGCGAGGGCACGCGGATGCGGTCCTCGTTGCCGAAGGTTTTACACGAGGTCGCCGGACAATCATTACTCACGCATGTGCTGACCGCGGCACCCTCGGGCCACGGCACGGCCTTGGCGGTCGTCGTCGGACCCGACCGCGACGACGTCGCCGGCGCGGCGCGCCGCGCCCGGCCCGACGCGCGGACCTTCGTCCAGCATGACCGGCTCGGCACCGCCCACGCCGTGCTGGCCGCGCGCGATGCGATCGCCCAAGGCGCGGACGACCTGCTCGTCGCGTTCGGCGATACGCCGCTGATTTCGGCGATGACCTTTGCCCGGCTGCGCGCGCCGCTGGCCAATGGTGCGGCGCTGGTGGTGCTCGGTTTTCGCGCCGTCGATCCGACCGGCTATGGGCGTCTTGTCACCGACGGCGAGCAGCTTGTCGCGATCCGCGAGCAATCCGAGGCAAGCGCGGCCGAACGCGAGATCACGCTTTGCAATGCCGGCGTGATGGCGTTCGACGGAACGACCGCGCTGAAGGTGATCGAGGCGATCGGCAACGCCAACAGCAAGAACGAATTCTACCTCACCGATGCGGTCGAGATCGTGCGCAAGATGGGGCTGCGCGCCAGCGTGATCGAAACCGACGAGGATGAAGTGCGCGGCATCAACACCAAGGCGCAACTGGCGCAGGCCGAAGCCATCATGCAAACCCGCCTGCGCGAGGCCGCGCTGACGGCGGGCGTGACGCTGGTTGCGCCGGAGACGGTCTATCTCGCCGCTGATACGATCTTCGGCAAGGACGTGACGATCGAGCCTTTCGTCGTGCTCGGCCCCGGCGTCTCGATCGGCGACGGCGCGGTCATCCATGCCTTCTCGCACATCGTGCAAACCAAGATCGGTGGCCAGGCGTCGGTCGGTCCCTATGCGCGGCTGCGGCCGGGAACGTCACTCGGCATGGGTGCGAAGGTTGGTAATTTCGTCGAGATCAAATCCGCGATTATCGAGGATGGCGCGAAGGTCAATCACCTGACCTATATCGGCGATGCCCATATCGGCGCGAAGGCCAATATTGGCGCAGGCACCATCACCTGCAATTACGACGGCTTCGACAAGCACAAGACCACGATCGGCGCGGGCGCGTTCATCGGCTCGAATTCGTCGCTGGTGGCGCCGGTCACGATCGGGGCCGGGGCCTATATCGGTTCGGGCTCGGTCATCACCAAGGACGTCGCCGATAATGCCCTCGCGCTTGAGCGTAATCAACAGACGGTCCGCGACGACTGGGGCACACGCTTTCGCGCCGCCAAGGCACGCGGCCGTAAACCAAAGACAACTTAAGACTATCGTCGGTTCGCTGTCGTAATCCGCAATAATTATTGAGTAACGCGCGTGCCGCGTTGTTCGCTAAAGACAGGCCTTCGCCGGTTCGGCGCTTAGTCTATTTCGGGGACTCAATCCGCATGTGCGGCATCATTGGAATTCTGGGACGCGGTCCGGTTGCGGATCAATTGGTCGATTCACTTAAGCGCCTCGAATATCGCGGTTATGATTCCGCCGGCGTCGCGACGCTGGAAGGTGGCCAGATCGATCGTCGCCGCGCCGAAGGCAAGCTGCGCAACCTCGAAACCTTGCTGAAAAACCAGCCGCTCGCCGGACATCTCGGGATCGGCCACACCCGCTGGGAAACGCACGGCAAGCCGACGGAAGCCAACGCGCATCCGCATGCCGCCGGCTCGGTGGCGATCGTGCATAACGGCATCATCGAGAACTTCCGCGAATTGCGTCAGCAACTGCAATCGCAAGGCGCTGTATTCACCAGCGAGACCGACACCGAAGTCGTCGCCCATCTCGTCAACGGCTATCTTGAAAAGGGCGCCTCGCCGGTTGACGCCGTCAAGGCCGCTTTGCCGCAGCTGCGCGGCGCGTTCGCGCTCGCCTTCATTTTCAAGGATCATCCGAACTTGCTGATCGGCGCCCGCAAAGGTTCGCCGCTCGCGATCGGCCATGGCGACGGCGAGATGTATCTCGGCTCCGACGCGATCGCGTTGGCACCTTTCACCGACACGATCAGCTATCTCGACGATGGCGATTGGGTGGTTCTCACGCGCGACGTCGGCGTGATCTATGACGAGAGCAATGCCGTCGTGAATCGCGACGTCATCAAGTCCGGCGCGTCGTCTTTCCTGGTCGACAAAGCCAACTACCGCCACTTCATGGCGAAGGAAATCCACGAGCAGCCGGAAGTCGTCGGCCACACGCTGGCGCGTTACGTCGATATGGCCAACGAGTGCATCGCGCTGCCGGTCAAGCTGCCGTTCGACTTCAAGGACATTCAGCGGGTCTCGATCACCGCCTGCGGCACCGCCAGCTATGCGGGCTTCGTCGCGAAATACTGGTTCGAGCGGATGGCGCGATTGCCGGTCGAGATCGACGTGGCGTCGGAATTTCGCTATCGCGAGGCGCCGCTGCGAAAGGGTGATCTCGCGATCTTCATTTCGCAGTCCGGCGAGACCGCCGACACGCTGGCGGCGTTGCGCTACGCCAAGTCGCAAGGCCTGCACACGCTGTCGGTGGTCAACGTCGCGACCTCCACGATCGCGCGCGAAAGCGACATCGTGATGCCGACGCTGGCCGGCCCCGAAATCGGCGTCGCCTCGACCAAAGCCTTCACCTGTCAGCTCATGGTGCTGGCCGCGCTGGCGGTCGCCGCCGGCAAGGCGCGAGGCGAATTGTCGGCTGCCGACGAAGCCAAGCTCACGCATGGTCTTGTCGAAATTCCGCGGCTGATGGCGGAAGCGCTGGCGACCGAGCCGCAGATCGAGCATCTGGCGCGCGACATTTCGAAGAGCAAGGATGTGCTCTATCTCGGTCGCGGCACCAGCTATCCGCTGGCGCTGGAGGGCGCGCTGAAGCTGAAGGAGATTTCCTACATCCACGCCGAAGGCTATGCCGCCGGCGAGCTCAAGCACGGCCCGATCGCGCTGATCGACGAGACCATGCCGGTGGTCGTCATCGCGCCCTACGATCAGGTATTCGAAAAAACCGTCTCCAATATGCAGGAGGTGGCGGCGCGCGGCGGCCGGATTATCCTGATGACGGACGCGCGTGGCGCCGCCGAGGCGACGATCGAGTCGCTGGTGACCATCGTGCTGCCGGACATGGCCGCGATGTTCACGCCCATGATCTATGCCATCCCCGTACAATTGCTGGCCTATCATACGGCCGTCGTGATGGGGACCGATGTTGACCAGCCGCGCAACCTCGCGAAATCGGTCACGGTCGAGTAGGGTGCGACGGCGAAGCTCGCCTGACCGACCAACAACCTGCTAGACTGCGCGCCTGCCGCTTGGATATGCAAACGATGACCACCCGCAATACTCCGCCGCCTTTGATGCCCCCCAATCCCGTGACGCCGGAGCCGCCGCGCGGGCTGATGGGACGATTGCGAACCTATTTTCTGACCGGGTTGATCGTCGCCGGTCCAATCGCGATTACCTTCTATCTGACCTGGTGGTTCGTCACCTGGGTCGATGGTCTGGTGCGGCCGTTCGTGCCGGTCGACTATCGTCCCGAGACCTATTTGCCATTCGGACTGCCGGGCTCGGGCCTCGTTGTCGCGGTGGTCGCGCTGACGCTGCTCGGTTTCCTCACCGCCAACCTCATCGGCCGCACGTTGGTCGATCTCGGCGAGAAACTGCTTGGCCGCATGCCGGTGGTGCGGGCGATCTATCGCGGCTTGAAGCAGGTGTTTGAAACGCTGTTTTCGGGCACCGGGTCGAGCTTCCGCAAGGTCGGACTGGTCGAGTTTCCGTCGCCGGGCATGTGGTCGATCGTGCTGATCTCGCAGGCACCGAGCGTCGAGGTCGCGGCCAGCCTGCCGGGGACCGACGAGCATATTTCGGTGTTTCTGCCGTGCGCACCGAATCCGACGACCGGGTTCTTCTTCTATCTGCCCAAGAGCAAGATCATCGAGATCGACATGAGCGCGGAGGATGCCGCGACGCTCATCATGTCCGCCGGCGTCGTTCAGCCCGGCGCCGATCCGCAGAAGAAAATCGCGGCCTTGGCCGAAGCCGAGCTGGCCGCGCGCGCCGCTAATGGTGCGCCGCTGGCGCCGGTCGCGGCCCCGGTCGATTGACCCGAGCCGCGTCGGCCGTCTGGCCTACCAGTGTCCGGTATTGGGCATCGATGACCACGGCTCCTGTGGCGGCAGCGCATCGCCCTTCTGCAGAATTTCGATGGAGTGCAAATCGGGCGAGCGAACGAAGGCCATCTGGCCGTCGCGCGGCGGACGGTTGATGGTGATGCCGAGCTTCATCAATCGCTCGCAGGTCGCGTAGATATCGTCGACCTCGTAAGCGAGATGGCCGAAATATCGGTCCTCGCCGTATTTTTCCTCATCCCAGTTGTAAGTCAGTTCGACCAATGGCGCGCCGCGCCCGGGCGACGCCTGATGCCGCGCTTCGTCTTCATCGGCGCAGAGGAAGACCAGGGTGAACTTCGCCTTGTCGTTATCGACACGGCGCACCTCTGTCAGGCCGAGCGCATCGACATAGAATTTCATGGCCGCATCGAGATTGCGGACGCGCAACATGGTGTGCAGATAGCGCATCGAAAGAGATCTCCGGTCACGGGACAACGATCATCGGAATTAGGCCGCACGACGGCCTGGCGCAAGAGCGATGGCAGTCAAACGAAAGCCCCGTCCGGGGGAATGACGGGGCTTTCAAAATGGAGCAACGGGGGATTGCTCGTTCTGACAATTATCGAGGCTGCGGATCGTTCCCGAGCGTCGCGCGAATTTTTGCCTGGACCGCCGCGTAATTGTCCTCGCGCTCGCGAATGAGTCGCAATTGGGCGGCGCGAAAATTATCGACACGTTGCGCGATCATCTCGCGCTCGGGGAGCGCGAACTGGTTCGGCCGCTTCGGCGCGGGTACGTAAACCGCTGGCGAAGCGCCCAAGCGGGCCTGTGCGGGGGCGGACAGTTCTATCGGTTCGGACACGGACGCCGTCGGCTCAGAGCCAGTGGCCGGCTGCGTCCGAAGCGAAGGCAGCGACATCGCGATCAGCGACATCAAAGCCTCGGCCTCGACCAGCGACGCGTCGGTGACCGAGGTCTGGGCAAGCTTTGCCGCGACAGGTGCCTCGACAGGAGTCTCGACAGGCATTGCGACGACGGCGGAGGGCGCCAACTCCGGCGGGTTAACCTCGGCCGAATCGAGCTTGATTGGCCGTTGCGCGGCGACGCCCTGCACGAATGCCATCGTTTGCTCGACCAGGCGGTCGCGCTCTTTCATCCATGACGTCATAAGCTTCCCTCAATCCGGCCACATTGTCCCGATCTCCGAAAAACGTCAAT
>JAQGJY010000313.1 GCA_028290325.1 Tardiphaga sp. | reverse complement strand
GACATCGTCATCGACGGCATGAGCCGCTTCATCGTCCGCGATGGTCTGATTTCGGATTATCGCGAATCGGTCAATGGCGGCGTCGCGATGCAGCAACTCGGCGTGCCGCCGGAGAAAATGGCGAAGGTATTCGCTCGCTGGACGGACTGGCTGAGGGCGCGGACGGAGACGGTGGCGTATTTGGCGAAGCGGCGTTGATCCGGGGCGCCGGTCTTCGCCAAGAGGCTGCGCCGGGCACCACGCTTGGCCAAGTTGCTGCGGCTGCGCCGCGCGAAGCCACTTGGCGAAGGCTGGTGGAGCCAGGCGGGATCGAACCGCCGACCTCGTCATTGCGAACGACGCGCTCTCCCAGCTGAGCTATGGCCCCTCGCGGCCGGGCTTTTTGCAAAGCCGCGGTAGCGCGAATGCCGCCATTTACAGTGGCGGGGTTGATCAAGTCAATTGGCGTTTAAGCCGGATTTGGCTGGAACTGTGCTTGTTTACGCAGGTGCGAAACGATAGATCGATGGTAGTCGTTTCCGCGGCCAACCCTGCGAGTGCTAGATCGCCATGCGCGCCATTCTCGAAATTGTCCTCATCGTTCTCGATCTCTATGTCTGGCTGCTGATCGCCTCGGCGATTCTGTCGTGGCTGATCGCCTTCAACGTGGTCAACACGCGCAACCAGTTCGTCGCGTCGATCGCGGAGTTTCTCTATCGCATCACCGAGCCGGTGCTGGCGCCGATCCGTCGCATGATGCCGAGCTTCGGCGGCCTCGATATTTCGCCGATCATCCTGATTTTGCTGATCATGCTGATCCAGCGCGTCATCACCTATTACGTCTTGCCGAACGTGTTCTGAGCGCCACGATGGGTGACGATCCTTGGCGCTACGGCGCGCAGGGCGTCAGCGTCGCGGTGAAGGTGACGCCGCGCGGCGGGCGCGATGCGATCGACGGCATCGAGACGCTGGCCAATGGCAAGGCTGTTCTAAAAGTCCGCGTTCGCGCCATCGCCGAAGGCGGCGCGGCCAACGCGGCGGTGATCGCGGTCCTGAGCGATGTGCTGCGCGTGCCGAAGACGACGATCCGGGTGCTGTCCGGCGTGACATCGCGGCACAAGCAGATCGCGATCGATGGCGATCCGAAACACCTCGGCGCCGCGCTGCGCGCCGCGACCGAACCGAAAGACGGGACATGACGGCGACGATCATCGACGGAA
This sequence comes from Tardiphaga sp., assembly GCA_028290325.1. Lineage (GTDB taxonomy): Bacteria > Pseudomonadota > Alphaproteobacteria > Rhizobiales > Xanthobacteraceae > Tardiphaga. The sequence goes on along the minus strand of JAQGJY010000313.1, from coordinate 2,065 downwards.
AAACCATCGCGGCCGAATTGCGCAAGCGTGTCGCAGCCGACGTCGCGCGCGTGAAACGCGATCATGACCTGGTGCCGGGGCTTGCCGTCGTGCTGGTCGGCCACGATCCCGCCAGCGAAGTCTATGTCCGCAGCAAGCACACGCAGACCCAGGCCGCCGGCATGGCGTCGTTCGAGCACAGACTGCCCGACGACGTCGCGCAGGGTGAGTTGCTGGCGCTGATCGCGACATTGAACGCCGACCCCGCCGTGCATGGCATCCTGGTACAATTGCCATTGCCGAAATCGCTCGACACCGAAACCATCATCAACGCGATCGATCCGATGAAGGATGTCGATGGGTTGCATCCGCACAATGCCGGACGGCTCGCCGGCGGCCTGCCGGCGTTGTCGCCGTGCACGCCGCTCGGCTGCATCATTTTGACGAAGACGGTGCGGCCCTCGCTCGACGGACTGAATGCGATCGTGATCGGTCGCTCCAATCTGGTGGGTCGCCCGCTGGTGCAGTTGCTGCTGAACGAGAACGCGACGGTGACGATCGCGCATTCGCGGTCGCGCGATCTGGCCAGGCTCTGCGCGCAAGCCGATCTGGTTTACGCGGCGGTCGGGCGACCGGAAATGGTGCGCGGCGACTGGATCAAGCCGGGCGCGGTGGTGATCGATGTCGGCATCAACCGGATGCCCGGCGACGACGGCAGGACGCGGCTGGTCGGCGATGTCGCTTTCGCGGAAGCCCGCGAGGTTGCCGGCGCGATCACGCCGGTGCCCGGCGGCGTCGGCCAGATGACGGTGGCGTGCCTGCTCGTCAACACGCTCCGCGCCGCCTGCGCGATCGCGGGATTGCCCAAACCGGCGGTGTGATCGATTCGAAAATACCCGAAATAAAAACGGCCGGAGTTTCCTCCGGCCGTTTTCGTTGGTTGGTGGCGTTAGCGCGGCGGCGCGGTGCCGGCGGGCGGCGGCGCCAGCGAAGCCTGACCGCCATTCAGCAGCGGCGTGATCCGGCGCACGGTGACGCGACGGTTGCGACGCTCCGGCCCGTCGGTCGGGATCTTCAGGTACTGCTTGCCGTAACCCTGCGAGGTCAGGTTTTCCTCGGGCACCTGGAATTGCCGCGTCAGCAATTCAGCCGCCGACTGGGCGCGGCGATCCGACAGCGACAGGTTGTCGACGTCGGAGCCAACCGCGTCGGTGTGACCCTCGATCAGGAACACTTCCTTCGGGTTGCGCCGGATCGCCCGGTTGAGGCCGTCGGCGATCACCTGCAACTTCGCCGCCTGATCCGGGGGAATTTCCCAGGATCCGGTCTCGAAATTGATGGTGTCGAGATCGATCGACGGCATCAGCTGGCGGACGCTCGGCGAGTAGCGGATTTCATCCAGCGAGTAACGGCGCTGGACGCGGTCCACCGGCGGCGCGAGCATGGTGTCGTAGATCAGCTCGGGCGAGGCATCTTCCGATTCCACGATGTAGCGATCGCGCGGAATCCGGACCACCGGCGGCGGCAGATCGACATAGAAGCCGCCGGCATTGCTGGGATCGCGGTAGCTGTTGTCGATGATGATAACCTCGCGGCCACGATCGTCGCGACGAATCCGGCGCAACAACTGGCCGTCGTCACCGGTCACGGTGATGATCTGCGTGCCGTCCGGACGGACCACGACGGTCCGCGTGTCGCGGCCCTCGCGGATCACCTGGATGTCCCGAGCGCCGTAGCGGAAGCGATCGATCTCGTTGTGACGGATGAACGAGCGACCGCTCGGATCCTCGACAATGACGCGACCCGGCTCGGTGATCACCGTGCGGCCGCCCTCGCGGACCTCACGGCGCTGGCTCCGGAAATCATTGAGATTTTGCGGGCCGGGAGGCTGAGCGCCCGGGGCCAGCGGCACCGCCGCCTGCGGTGGTGGCGCGGGCGGCAACGGAGCGGCCGAGGGTGGCGGCAGTTGCGCGCCTTGCGGACCCGGCGCGGGTGGCGCGCCGATCGCCTGTTCCTTGGCGCCGCCGACTGAGGGCGGCGTCGCGGGCGCGGCCGCATTCGGTCGCGTACCTGGAGGCGTACCTGG
>JAQGJY010000092.1 GCA_028290325.1 Tardiphaga sp. | reverse complement strand
GTTGGCCCTCAATCACCAGTCCGCTATAGTTCTCTGCGTCGGTCATGCGATCACCGCGCAGTTGCGGTTGGCCCTCAATCACCAGTCCGCTATAGTCGAACCCTTCATAAGGCCCTGGAAACAGGGCCTTTTTTCTTGTCCAGCCGAGCCGCCGCGGCGGCCGAGGCCATCAAAACAGCGCGTACTGATTCGGGTTTTTCGGGCTCTGTTCCCGTTTTCGCCCGCGATAGGTCCGGATGTTTTCATACTGTTTGTCCGTGATCGCGATGATGTGCACCTTGCCGGATGGCGGCATCGCCCGCTCGACCTTGCGTTCGGTGGCTTCGGCCTGCTCCTTGCCGGCGCAAAACCGAAGATAGACCGAAAACTGCGTCATCTCAAAGCCGAGATCGAGCAGCGCCAGCCGGAAGCCGGAGGCGGCCTTGCGCTCCTTTTTGCTGCCGACCGGCAGATCGAACAACACGACAAGCCACATGATGCGATAGCCTGATAGGGCCGGCGGCTGGCTGGCGCCGGCGTCCATGATTCAGAAGCCCAACGGCAGGCCGGGCTTCGGCAGCACCAGGCGATCGTCCTCGCCTGAATAGGCCTTGGCCAGCGAGCCCGCGAGCCGCTCGAGGCAGGTCATGACCGGGCTGACGCCTTCGTCGGCCGGCAGATCGATGACCATGGTGCGCGCCAAGGCGGCCTTGGCGTCGGGCGTGACGTCGGCCACGCCGTCGCTTTTCAGGCGATGCACCTCGCGATCGACGATCGGCCGGAACGGCTCCATCAGATCGTCCACCAGCACCATCGGGTTGCCGCGATTCGAATGCATCAGGCCGAGGCTGGGATGCAGCCCGGCGGCCATCACGGCGCGGGCGGTGGCCGCGCGCAGGATCGCGTAACCGTAATTCAACAAGCCGTTGAGCCCGCCGCCGTCCTGATCGCGGCGAAAGTCGCGGCCGAGCAACAGCGGCCAATACCGCCGCGCGGCCTCGGCCTCGACGTTGTCTGGATCGCCGGCGCGGACCTTGCGCGCCAGCAGGCGGAAGCCGCCGGCCTCGGCGCCGACGGCGGCCAAGGTCGCGCCTTGGCCGAGGATTTTCGCCTGCACGATCTGCTGCCAGAGCCGCCTCTTCAGCGGCGCGGAGGCGGCGGCCTGGTCGCCCATGCGACCGGATTGCGCATGATGGCCATCGACCGGCCAGACCACCGCGGCGGGGCGATGGTTCGGGCCGCATAACACGACCGGCACGCCGCGCGACGCCAGATTGACCAGCAGGTTGTTGGAATAGGTCAGGCCGTGGGCATTGGCGACGACGGCTGCGAGATCGTCGAGCGCGACGCGGCCGACTTCGTGGCCTTTCTCGGCGACGGTCATGAAACCGCGATCGATCGCCAGATGCCGCCCGTCGGTGGCGATTTCGATGACGCGGCCGACCATCGCTGCGAGCCTCCGGCGGACGCGACGTCCACGCGGAGGACTATGCACGATCCGCGAATGCACGCAATGCGTGTGTCAGTTCGGCGTTAATGCGGGTCGATACGCCACACCCGGCCGAGTTCGTCGACACGGACGGGGATGGCGTTGAATTTCTTGAGCGTACCGTAGGAGGCCATCAGCCAGCGGAACGGATCGATCTCGTTGTCGGTGGCGTGGCGCTTGTCGAGATTGCCGGTCTCGTTATGCTCGGCGAGCTTGAAGCGGTTGTTCGACGCATCGAGCCGATGCACGACCATGATGCGCGCACGGCCGTCATGATCGAGCCGGATCAAATCGCCTTTGTGGATTCGCATGACAAGCGTCGCGTCATGTTGCGCGGCGCGCCAGCGCGGCGCATGCGGCGTCTTTGCGCCGGCATTCTGTTTGTTGGCGTCGAAACGACGGACCGCCTCGCCCTCCCATTTGCCTTCGCTCGTCTGGAACACCTCGACGCAAAAGTTTTCGCCAGCGCTGTAGGCCTTGTAGGGCACGCCGGTCTGCCGGTTCACAATCGGCACGAGGTAATCGGACTTTTCCTTTTTCAGGATGCGAACGTGACGCAGGCCATGCTTGATGTGCGGCCGATCCGGATCCGGCTCTTGCAACTGGCGCAGCGCGGCATCGAGCGCGACGCCTTTTTTCTTTTCGGCATCGACGTGAGCGCGCACGCCGCCACGCAAGGCGAGATCGCGAATGCGATCGATCTCGTTGTCGTTGAGGCTCTCGATCGCCTTGCGATAGACGAGATTGCCGTCTTCGGGTTTTTCCTTGCTGCCTTCGGCGCGCGGCGCGACAAATCCATACGCGCTGTCCTCATGCAACTGGCCTTCGATGCCGTGGTCGGGCTTATGCGAGACCACCATCTTGTCGAGCGCGGCTTTGAGATCGTCGCGCATCGTCGTCCACGGCGGATCGATGACGAATTTGTCGCGCTCCTCGTCGTAGGCATTGGCCATCTTCCACAGCAGCGAACGATCGGTCAGGGCCGTCACCAGTCCGTCGATCGCATGATGTCGATGATCGGCGCGATTCTTGACGCCGGAGAATTCCATGTCGTCGGTGGCCGCGAGATAGTCTTCCGCGCGATGCGTGTCGCCGCCGTAATTGTGATCCGGCAACAACGAGTTCAAACCCCATTTGCCGCGCAGCATGCTGGTCAGACGGCCGGGCACCACCCAGATCTGGTTCGGATCGGTGATCGCGCCGAGATATTGTTTCGCCAATCGCGCCAGCCAGCCGGTCTCGTTGAGTTGCCGCGCGAGAAAGCCGCCGCGCTTGTCGAACTCCTCGCGCGCATTGGCATCGAAGCGCCAGCGTTTGTTGCGCGGCAGGCCGGCGGCGCGTGCCGAGATCGCCTCCCAATCGTAGCGATGGCCGCTCATCGACGGGCCGGAGCCGAACGCCTCGAACGGGGTCATCTTGCGCTTGTGCCGATTGGCAAACCGCATGCAGATGATCTTGTTCGCGGCACTGTCATCCAGCGTCATCGCCACCGGCAGGATGTGATCGATATCGACCTCGTCGGACAGCAGCCGCTCGATGCTGATCTGCTCGCCGGTATAGACGCATTTGCGATCGACAATGTCTCGCGACAGTTCCTCCCACAGCCGCATCTTCAACAGATTGCGCGGATTGGCGGGACGGCCGAACTTCGCCAGCTCCGCGGCGCGCGCCTTGTTCTTCTCCTGGTTCTTGCGCTGCTCGCGCTGGACTTCGGTCTTCTGCTTTTCAGAGAGCTTCAGGCCGCGCGTGAACTCGATGGAAATTTGTTCAGGCGGGCCGTATTTCCGGATCAGCTCATTGGTGAGCCGGCGTAACTGGCCGAGCCCGATATGCACGGTCGGATTCGGAAACTGGCCATATTGCTTTTCTTTCTTGTCGCGCGCATCGCCCGAGCCGACGACGTCGTCCTGCATCCATTTGCCGTAATAAGGCAGCGCATCGAGCTGTTCACCGGTGCCGAGATGTGAATGATGGCCGTATGCGCGCTTGGCGGCGAGGTGATAGCCGGCGCCGGATATACCGTCGTCATCGTACTCATCCTGCATGATCGGCAGGATGGCCTTGATCGCGCGCAGGCCGAGCTTGCAATGGCTGTCCGGCAGCGTCGTATTGGCGACGCGCGCGGCGGCGGCGGCATCGAGCGCGCAATTCGTCTCAAGCCACGCGATCAGCTCGTCTTCGTTCTCGGTCTCTTCGAGTTTCTGGACGATTTCGATCTGCCGCTTCAACTCAAGGCCGCGCCAGACTTTGGCAAAACCCTTTTTGTCGGCGAGGCGCGCGGCGGTCTGGTCGCCGTCGAGTTTTTCGCGGCGATCGGATTCGAGATTGAATTTCGCCTCGGTCGATAGTTTGAACATCGAGCGCAGCTTGTCGAACGAGACCTCCTTGCTGCCGAGCAGCGCGGTGACGACAAGATCGCTCTGCTCTTTCGTCAGCTTGCGCGAGCCTTTGCCGGTCTCGCGGATTTCCAGGTTGCGGGCTTCCTGCAGGATGCGAAAGCGCTGCGCCAGCGGATGCGACCACGGCGCGCGATAGCCCTCCGGGTCTTCCGTCATCGGCCGCGTCGCCGGATCGAGCGTACACTTGCCGACGATGGCGGGTTTCAGCGGGCGCTGGAAGAAGATGATCTGGTGAATTGCGTCGCGCGCGGCCTGGGTCATGAGAGCGGGATGATGCGCCGCCTGCGTGTCCCAGATCGCCGCGAATTCATCCTTCAGCATGTCGCGCGTCGGATAGAAATCATAACTCGCTTTCGCGCCGGTGATGGTCGCGCGGGCGCGGATGCCGTCCGGGCCTTGCTGCGGCGGCAACACCTCGTCGCCATAGAGCCGCTTGCGAACCTTGGCCCAGATTTTCTTACGGGCGTTGCCGGTGAGATGGTCCTTGCCGAGCTTGACCAGTTCGGCGCGGATCGCGGTCTGCCGTTCGTCGTATGATGCGGAGAGATGCCTGTCGGCGAGGAAGACGCCCAGCGTTGCCGCGCCTTGCTCTTTCATGGCGGCGTCGAGACGCGCGGCGGCTTGCTTGATCGCGCCGTCCTCGCTCTCCTTGCCGTCGGTCTTGCGGTTGCTTTGAAATCCGCGCCGCTGGTTGAGATGGAAGACCGCGCGGCCGACGTGATGCGGGGGCAGGGCCTCCTTGATCGCGGCCTTGCGGAGCGCGTAGGGATCGAGACCTTCGAGTGCCTTTCGCGCTGCCGTATCGGCGGGCATCAATCCGTTTGCGATGAGTGTCGTCATCAAATCCGCGCGACGCTGAACGAAGCGGTCGCGGCGCTTGCGCGCGCCGCGCGCCATCCGCCGGTCGACGGCGTTGGACGTCTTGCTCTGTGGATCACGGCCGTCGGGGAAAATGCGAACGCCACCGGGACCGAGCTTCACCGGCTCGAAGCGGTCGCCTTTCTTCTCAAGATCAACGACGAACCAGCCGAGCGAGTTCGAGCCCATATCCAACCCGAGGCGATAGCTTTTGCGCACTTTGTCCAACATGCGTCCCCCCGGCGAAACGGGGCATTGCATTGACGCTCGCCCGAACGCTTGACGGCGTCATCAAACCACGGCACAATCTCCGCGTGCAATAGCCGTTATCGTAAGACTTCGCCTGTTTTAGCGGACTGGTGATTGAGGGCCTCCCGTTAACAAGTTATGCACAAAATGGGGCTCCCTTCGGGGGGCCCCTTCCTTTGCGGATGTGCATCTGGATGGGTTCGCAGACGCGATACAGCCTTTAGATCAAGACGTTGAACCGTCACGCACAAGCGGTCCTTCTTTTTCGAAGAGCACCGCGACGAAGCAGTCCAGTCTTGCTCGAAGCCCGTGGAATGCTCCGCGCTTTGTCCTGTCAGCCGAGCCGGCCGGACCATGGCTTGCGATGACAAACTCCGGGCTTCGCTCTCGCCTCTTGATCCCCCGCCCAGCTTCGATTTGCCGCAGCGGCCGAATCGGTGTGAATGGCGCGTGTCAAGACGCCGCCAGCCACGCCGCAAGCCACGTCGCCTGCCATGCCGGACCCGCGCGCGATGACGCCTGCTCCCGAGATCGTCGCGTCGTCCGCGACCCTTGCGATCTGGGCGATCGCGGTATTGGCGACGGCCGGCGTCATTCTGCGGCCCATGCAGTGGCCCGAATTCATCTGGGCCGTGGCCGGCGCGGCGCTGCTGGTGCTGCTGCAATTGCTGCCATGGCCGGTGGCGCTGGCCGCCGCGGCCAAGGGCGCCGACGTCTATTTCTTTTTGACCGGCATGATGCTGCTGGCCGAGGTCGCCCGCAAAGAAAGCCTGTTCGACTGGCTCGCGGCGCAGGCGGTGCGCCACGCCAGAAACTCCGCGCAACGGCTGTTTCTGATCGTCTATGTGGTCGGCACGCTGGTGACGGTGTTCCTGTCGAACGACGCGACGGCGGTGGTGCTGACGCCGGCGGTCTATGCCGCGACGCGCGCCGCCAAGGTCGAGCCGCTGCCCTATCTGCTGGTCTGCGCGTTCATTGCCAATGCCGCGAGCTTCGTTCTGCCGATTTCCAATCCGGCCAATCTGGTGCTGTTCGGCGAGCACATGCCGGCGCTGCTGCCGTGGCTGCGGCTGTTCGCGGCGCCGTCGCTGGCGGTGATCGTTGTGACCTATCTGGCGTTGCGTTTCACGCAACGGCACGCGCTGACGGCCCGCGTCGCCAGCATCGAATCCATTGTGCCGCTGTCGCGCGGTGGCCGGCTTGCGGCGGCCGGCATCGCGGTGACGGCGCTCGTGCTGATGGCGGCGTCGGCGCGCGGCCATGATCTGGGTCTGCCGACCTTCATCGCCGGCGTCGTCGTCGCGGTGGTGGTGCTGGCGATCGCCCGGCGGTCGCCGTGGCCGGTGCTGCGCGACGTGTCGTGGTCGGTGCTGCCGCTGGTGGCCGGGCTGTTCATTCTGGTCGAGGGGCTGAACACGACCGGCGTGCTGCCGGCTTTGGCGCGGCTGTTGAACGAGGGCGCCGCCGCGTCGCCGCAACTCACGGCATGGTTGTCCGGCCTGTCGGTCGCGATCGGCACCAATCTGGTCAACAACCTGCCGATGGGGCTGATGGCGGCCACCGTCAGCCAATCCGCCGCCGTGCCGGCCCATGTCACCGGCGCGATCCTGATCGGGGTCGATCTCGGGCCCAATCTGTCAGTCACGGGGTCGCTGGCGACAATTCTGTGGCTGATCGCGCTGCGTCGGGAGTCGGAAAACGTCACCGCGCTGCAATTCCTCAAAGTCGGGCTAGTGGTGATGCCGCCGGCTTTGGTCGCGGCGCTGACGGCGCTGCTGTGGCTGGCGCCTTCAATCTGATCCGCTGAGTTTTAAGCAAGGATTGCTGACTCGCCTCTCCCCGCCGGGAGAGGTCGGAAGCAAGCGCAGCGATGCTTCCGGGTGAGGGGGAAGGCCCTATCGTTACCCTCACACCCAACCCTCCCCCCACGGGAGTGGGGGCCTGCACTGCTTGGACAATTGTCTCCGTCAAAACTGCAGTGTTCGATCGGACCAACCGCTGTCAGGCGAAAATTGGCCGCCACAGTAGCATTCCCGGCGGAATCGGCCTAAAGGACGCCCACATCATCGCACATCCTTGGCTTGCCGTGGCCGCGCCCCCAAATGGCGCGCAACCCGCAGGCCGTTCCCGTTTGCCGTGCCGCGATCATGCGCCGCCGGCAAGAATCGACAAGAATCGAGTTCGCTGTGACCTTCCTGACCGCCCCCCCGCCGCTCGCCCGCGCTCTGGCCGAGAAGAATTATGCCGATCCGACCCCGGTGCAGGCCGCCGTGCTGGCCAACGACGCCGCCGGGCGTGACCTGCTGGTCTCCGCGCAGACCGGGTCCGGCAAGACCGTGGCCTACGGCCTCGCGATCGCCGGCGAATTGCTCGGCGAGGCCGAACGGTTGCCGCGCGGCGGCGCGCCGCTGGCGCTGATCGTGGCGCCGACCCGCGAACTGGCGTTGCAGGTGCACCGCGAACTCGGCTGGCTCTACGGGCAGGCCGGCGCGCGGGTTGTCTCCTGCGTCGGCGGCATGGACCCGCGCAAGGAAATGCGCGAACTCGCCGATGGCGCCCATATCGTGGTCGGCACGCCCGGCCGGCTCTGCGATCATCTGCGGCGCGGCCGGCTCGACGTCTCGAGCCTGAAGGCCGTCGTGCTCGACGAGGCCGACGAGATGCTCGATCTCGGCTTCCGCGAGGACATGGAGTTCATCCTCAAGACCACGCCGGCGTCGCGGCGCACGCTGCTGTTCTCGGCGACCTTGCCGCGCGGCATCGTCAATCTGGCGAAGCAATATCAACAGAACGCGTTTCGCGTCGACGTCGCGGGCGACGAAGGCGGCCACGCCGATATCGACTATCGCGCGATCCGCATCGCCGCGCAGGACACCGAACACGCCGTCGTCAACACGTTGCGCTTCTACGAATCGCCGAGCACGATCGTGTTCTGCAACACCCGCAACGCCGTGAAGCATCTGCAGGCGATCCTGCTGGAGCGAGGTTTCTCTGTGGTCGCGCTGTCCGGCGAACTGACCCAGAACGAACGCACCACGGCGCTGCAATCGTTGCGCGACGGCCGCGCCCGCGTCTGCGTCGCGACCGACGTCGCAGCGCGCGGCTTCGATCTGCCGAATCTTGGGCTTGTCATTCACGCCGATCTGCCGAACGACGCCGAAGTGATGCAGCATCGTTCCGGCCGCACCGGCCGTGCCGGCCGCAAGGGCGTCAGCGTTTTGCTGGTGCCGCCGGCGCGGCGTCGTCGCGCCGAGACGCTGCTGCGCGATGCCGCCGTCGATGCGACCTGGGGCGTCGCGCCCAGCGTCGATGAAATCCGCGTGCTCGATCAGCAGCGCATGATGAAGGACGTGTTGTTCACCGAGGAGCCGACCGAGGACGACCTGGTGCTGGCGCGCACGCTGCTCGCCGAGCGTTCCGCGGAAGAAATCGCGGCGGCCTTGGCGCGGCTGTATCGCGCGCGGTTGCCGGCGGCCGAAGACATCATGGATCCCGGCGCGCGTCCCGCGCCCGGCGCGCCGTCGTCACGTCCGCTGCGCCCGCGCGAGTCGGCCGGCCGGATGCATGACCGCCAAGACACTGGCGGCGATGCGCCGCGCCCCAAAAAGGGCAAGCCGCGCGAGGCGATGGCCGGCGGCGTCTGGTTCCGGGCCGCGATCGGCCGCCGCAAGAACGCCGAAGCGCGTTGGCTGCTGCCGATGATCTGCCGGCGTGGCGGCATCGAGAAGGCGGATATCGGCGCGATCAAAATCTACGACACCACGTCGGAGTTCGAGATTTCCGCCGCCGCCGCCGAGAGTTTCGCCGTATCGATCAAGCGTCCGGACAAGGAAGACACGATCCGCATCGAGGCCTTGCCGAATGGCCCGCAAGGCGAGACGTCATCTGCCAGCGCGAATGCAAGTTCGCGGCCGCAGCCGCGGGTGATCGCGCCGGAAGATCGCGATTATTCCAAGAAGCGCGAGCGCTTCAAGGGCAAGGCCGAGCGCGATGCGCCGCGTGGGGACGACAGGCCGCGCCAGGATGACAGGCCCCGCCAGGACGACAGGCCGCGTGACGATCGTCCGCGCCGCGAGGACTTCATCCCGAAGGATTTCGTGACGCCGGAATTCAAGCCCTGGCAGGACAAAAGCCGTCAGGAGGGTCCACGACAGGCCGACAGCGCGCCGCCGCGCCGCGACCGGCCTTGGCAGAGCGAGAAGCCGCGCTTCGACGACAAGCCGAAATTCGACAAGAAGCCGCGCGCCGACAAGCCGCCTTATGTCGCCAAGGCCAAGCGCGATGGTGCCGCGCCCTTCGCCGGCAAGCCGTCGTTCGGCAAGAAAAAGAAGAACAAGGCGCGGGATTAGCCAGCCGCCGTCATTGCGCGGAGTGGTCGGTCCTCGGTTTGAGGATCGACCGGCTCGCAATGACGGCGTTGAGCACCGCGCTCTGCTGCCGAATTGTCACAACCGATCGCTAAAACGGTTCCCGCCCGACGCGGCGCGTGACAATTGTTGACTCGAATTTCACCGGTCCCCTACCGTGGCCGCGACGGTTCTCCTCACGGAGAGCAAAGGGAATGCGGTGCGGGGCTCTCCACTTTCACAGGTGAAGTCCCCAATGCCGCGGCTGCCCCCGCAACTGTAAGCGATGAATCTTTCGTCATAGGCCACTGGGACACTCGGACCTGGGAAGGCGACGTAAGGTAACGACCCGCGAGCCAGGAAACCTGCCGTCACCCGTGGTCACACGCGAAGATGTCGGTCGGGGACTGCAGACATCGGCTTCAGCTTTTGCTTCGGCAAACGGCATGAGCCTCGTTCGCTGTGACGTGCCACTGAACGTCAGACCGAGGTTATCTCCATGTCGTCTTTTGTCTCCGCCACCCGGCGGTCGCGCGCGCTATTGCTCGCGTCCAGCTTCCTGCCCGGCTGCCTTGTTGCCTTCACCACTGACGCCAGCGCGCAGCGCGCCGACACCTTGCCGACCATCGACGTCACCGCGTCGCGGCTGTCCGACGGCATCACCGGCACCGCGACCAGCATCATCACGGCCGACGACATCCGTCGCTCGCCCGCCACCACCATTCAGGAGATCATCGCGCAGGTGCCGGGCGTGCAGCTGTCGAGCCTGTATGGCGGCGTCAACGGCACCGGCACCTCGGTCGATCTGCGCGGCTTCGGCGCCACCGCGACCTCCAACACGCTGCTTCTCATCAACGGCCGCCGCGTCAACGACCTCGATTTGCAGGGCGTGGATTTCTCGACCATCCCGCGCGACTCGATCGAGCGCATCGAAGTGACGCGCGGCAATTCCGGCGCCGTCCTGTATGGCGATAACGCCGTCGGCGGCGTCATCAACATCGTCACCAAAAAAGGCGTCGGCGGACCGGCGAGCGCGATGCGCGTCGAAGCGGGAGCGGGCTCGTTCGCGCAGCGCATCGGATCGGTGTCGGCCACCACCAATACCGGGCCATGGTCCACCTCGTTCTTCGCCAACGGCATCACCTCGCAGGGCTATCGCGCCAACAACGAGTTGAAGCAGGGCACCGCGATCGGCGAGGTGCGCTACACCGATGTCGATTTCTCGTCGTTCCTCAATCTGTCGGTCGATCGCCGCCATCTCGGCCTGCCCGGCGGGCGGCTTGTCGATCCGTCGATCGGCGTCAACCAGTTGCTGACCGATCGGCGCGGCACCGCGACGCCGTTCGATTTCGGCGATCAGCAGGGTGCCAACGCGACGGCGGGGTTCACCAAGACGCTGACCAATGGCGTCGAGCTGATCGTCGATGGCGGCGTTCGCAACAAGCAGCAGCAGGCGGTGTTCTTCAGCAGTTTCGGCAACAGCGCTATCGATTCCGTGTTGCAGACGTGGTCGCTGACGCCGCGTTTGCGGATCACCAATCCGGTATTCGGTCTTGCGTCCACGATCCTGACCGGGATCGATTATTACGACGCGGCCTATGGCTCCAATCGTGGCGTGGCGCTGGGCGGCACGCCGATCCATGTCTATGATCTGCGGCAGCGCACGGTGTCGGGTTATTTCCAGCAGACGCTGGCGCTGGCGCCATCGACCGACTTTTCGTACGGCGGCCGCATCCAAGGCACCAATCTGTCGGCGCGCGATACGGTCAATCCGAACGCGCCGGGTAATTTCGGCGCGGCGGCGTCGATCCCGTTGGATACCAACGAGACCAACCATGCGCTGCATGTCGGGCTCGAGCATCGGCTGACCGATATGTTTTCGGTGTTCGCGCGCGCGGCCAGCGCCTATCGCACGCCGAATGTGGATGAACGGGTCTCGTCCGGACCGTCGTTCGATCCCGTGACGTTCGCATCCATCCCCGGCAATTTCACGCTGAAGACGCAGACCTCGAACGATGTCGAGGGCGGCTTTCGCGTCAAGGCCGGCGCGCTGAACGTGCAGTCCAGCGTCTACTCGATGAACCTCACCAACGAGTTGCAATTCGATCCGGTGCAGTTCTTCAATCGCAACCTCGATCCGACGCATCGCTACGGGTCGGAGACCAGCGCCGATTTCCGCGCCACCGAGACCTTGCTGGTGCGTGGCGGCGTCGCCTTGACGCGCGCGGTGTTTCGCGACGGCCCGTTCGCCGGGCGCGACGTGCCGCTGGTGTCGCACTTCACCGCCAGCGCCGGCGTGACCTGGAATATCTGGCAGAACTATCTCGTGCTCGACGCCACCGCGCGCTACTGGAGCGAGCGCCGCATGGACAACGACAGTGCGAACACGCGACCCGTGATTCCGGCGAATGCGACGGTCGATCTGAAACTGTCGGGCATCTACGATCGCTACTTCTGGTCGGCGAGCGTCAACAATCTGTTCGACGTGAAGTATTACGACTATGCGGTCGCCAGCACGTTCACGCCGGGCCGCTTCAACGCCTATCCGCTGCCGGGGCGCTCATTCCTGGTCAAGGCGGGGCTGAATTTCTAGAGGCGACCGAAAGACCGTTGAGCCAATGTGCCGCATCCCTTCTTTCACAAGGGGAGAGGGGATGCAGCGCACGATGTCATTCGTTGTGGATGGCCGACTGGATTACTCCGCCTTCCCGACCGCCCACAACGCGAAGGCATAGGCGACCGCGACTTCATCGAGCCGGTTGAACCGCCCCGATGCGCCGCCATGGCCCGCGCCCATATTGGTGCGTAACAACACCGGTCCGCCGCCGGTCATCGTCGCCCGCAAGCGCGCGATCCATTTCGCCGGCTCCCAATAGGTGACGCGCGGATCGGTCAGTCCGCCCATCGCCAGCACCTTCGGATAGTCCTTCGCGCTGACGTTGTCGTAAGGCGAATAGGCCAGCATCGTCTTGAAGTCGTCCGCGCTTTCGATCGGGTTGCCCCATTCCGGCCATTCCGGCGGCGTCAGCGGCAGGCTGGCGTCGCGCATCGTGTTGACCACATCGACGAACGGCACTTCCGCGACGAGGCCGGCGTAGAGCTCGCCGGAGCGATTGGCCACCGCGCCCATCAGCATGCCGCCGGCCGAGCCGCCATGGCCGACGATCTTCCTCGCCGAGGTGTATTTCTCCGCAATCAGCGCCCGCGCCGATGCCGCGAAATCATCGAAGCTGTTGGTCTTCTTCTCGCGCTTGCCGTCGAGATACCAGCCCCAGCCTTTGTCCGAGCCGCCGCGGATATGCGCGATCGCATAGACGAAGCCGCGATCGACCAGCGACAGGCGATTGGCCGAGAACGACGACGGCATCGCCATGCCGTAGGACCCGTAGCCGTACAGCAGAAGCGGCGCGCTGCCGTCGCGCGTCAGATCTTTGCGGTGCAGGATCGAGACCGGCACAAGCGCGCCGTCGTCGGCCGTCGCCATGATCCGCGTGGTGACGTAATCGGCGGGGTTGTGGCCGGAGGGAATCTGCTGGCGCTTGCGCAGCACGCGCTGCCGCGTCGCCATGTCGTAATCATAGACTTCCGACGGGGTCGTCATCGAGGAATACGCGAAGCGCAAATTCGTCGTGTCGAATTCGTAGCCGCCCATCGTATCCAGCGAATAAGCGGCTTCGTCGAACGCGATCGCGTGTTCGCTACCGTCGCCGAGGTCGCGGATCACGATCGAGGGCAGCGCATTGGCGCGCTCCAGCCGGATCAGATGATTGATCGTGAGGCCGTGATCGAGAATGTAGACGCCTTCCTTGTGCGGAATGAGATCGCGCCAGTTCGCGCGCTCCGGCGCGGCAAGCGGCGCGGTGACGATCTTGAAGTCGATCGCGCCGTCGGCGTTGGTGAGGATGAACAGCTCGTCGCCGCCATCGGCCACGTCATATTGCACGCCGTCCTCGCGCGCGGCGACGAGGCGCGGCGTGGCGTTCGGCTCGGCGAGATCGAGCAGTCGCTGCTCCGCGGTCTCGTGGTCGCCGCCCGCAATGATGCAGAAGCGGCCGCTTTCGCTTTCATGGATGTGCGTGAACCAGCCGGCGTCTTGCTCCTCGTAGATGAGCGTATCATCGGCCTGCGCGGTGCCGAGCACGTGCCGCCATACCTGCATCGGGCGATGGTTGTCGTCGAGTTTCACGTAATAGAACGCGCGCGAGTCGAGCGACCAGACCATGCCGCCGTCGGTCTGCTCGACAAGGTCGGCGTGATCGCGGCCGTCGGCCCACGCCCGCACGCGGATGGTGAAATATTCCGAGCCGTTGAGGTCGGCGCTCCACGCTTGCAAGGCATGGTCGGGCGAATGGCGGGAGCCACCGAACCTGAAGTAGGTCTCGCCTTTGGCCAGCAGATCGCCGTCGAGAATGATGTGGGCGTCGCCCGGCGTGTCAGCATTGGATTGGCGCGCGGTGCGGCCGAAGATCTCGTGCTGGCCGCCCTCGCGGAATTTCCGCAAATAGGCATAGGGGCCGTCATTGATCGGGACGCTGGAATCGTCCTCCTTGATGCGACCGCGCATTTCGGCGACCAGCGTCTTCTGCAAGGCGGCGGTGCCGGCGAGCACGCTGTCGGCATACGTGTTCTCGGCTTCGAGATATTGGCGGATGTCCGGCTTCAGGATCGAGGGATCGCGCAGCACCTCCTGCCAGTTCTCGTCCTTCAACCAGGCGTAATCGTCTTGCACGGTGACGCCATGCGCGGTGAAGGCGGCCGGGCGGCGTTCGGCGACGGGGGGCTTTGACGACATGAGCATCTCGATTCTGGTGCAGGTTCAACGGGCACAACGTCGGCCCCGCGAAAGCGGGGAACCAGTAGCCGCTGGTTTCGCGGATAGCAAAAGGCATCTACCATCTTGCCCAAAAGATGGTTCACGGCGTACTGGTTCCCCGACTTCGCGGCGACGACGGCCTGCGCTAGACTATCGCCGCGACCAAGATCAAAAAAATAAACGAGGAAACAAATGCCCGACTTCATCACGTTGCCCGCGCTGGTTCATGGCTATGCGCAAAGCAGGCCGGACCACACGGCGGTCATCGACGGCGAGCGCCGCGTCAGCTATCGCGAGCTCGACGTGCTGATCGACGCCGTCGCGGCCGCCTTGCAGGCCAATGGCGTGAAGCCGCGCGAGGCGATCTCGATCTGCGGCTATTCCTCGATTGATTATGTCGCGGCCTTCCTCGGCGCGCTTCGCGCCGGTGTCGCGGTGGCGCCGCTGGCGCCGTCCTCAACGCCGGCGGATTTCGCCGCGATGGTGAAGGACGCCGACGCCAAGATCCTGTTCATGGACGATGCCGCCGCCGCCGCGATGGGCGAGGGCGCGACGCAAAGCCGCGCCAAGCGGGTTGGGCTCGACGACGGCAATTTCGGCGAGGCATTCAGCAGGTTCGCGGTACCTGGCGCGACACCGGCGCCAGTGGTCGTCGATCCAAGCTGGACGTTCAACATCATCTATTCGTCGGGCACCACGGGCACGCCGAAAGGCATCGTGCATTCGCACAATCTGCGCTGGCGACAATATGGCCAGCTCGATCCGCTCGGCTACGGGCCCGACGCCATCACCGTGCTGTCGACGCCGCTCTATTCGAACACGACATTGGTCTGTTTCAATCCGACGCTGGCGGGTGGCGGCACCGTCGTGCTGATGCGCAAGTTCGACGCGCATGGTTTCCTCGAACTGGCGCAGAAACATCGCGCGACCCACGCGATGCTGGTGCCGGTGCAATATCGCCGGATCATGGCGTTGCCGGATTTCGACAGCTTCGACCTGTCGTCCTTCGTGATGAAGTTCTCGACCTCCGCGCCGTTCGCCTCGGCGATCAAGGCCGACGTGTTGAAGCGCTGGCCAGGCGGGCTGACCGAATATTACGGCATGACCGAGGGCGGCGGCTCCTGCATCCTGCTGGCGCATGAGCATCCCGACAAGTTGCACACGGTCGGCCAGCCCGGCCCGGATCACGACATCCTGCTGATGGGCGAGGATGGTCAGCCGGTGCCGCAAGGCGAGATCGGCGAGATCGTCGGCCATTCGCCGACCATCATGGACGGCTACTTGAACCAGCCGGGCAAGACCTCCGAGACCTTCTGGCACGATGCGTCCGGGAAACGATATGTCCGCACCGGCGATGTCGGTCGCTTCGACGAGGATGGTTTTCTCACGCTGATGGACCGCAAGAAGGACATGATCATTTCCGGCGGCTTCAACATCTATCCGAGCGACCTCGAAGCGGTGCTGGCGCAGCATTCCGACGTCGTCGAGGCGGCCGTGGTGGCGATGCCCTCCGACGAATGGGGCGAGACGCCGGTCGCCTTCGTCGTGCTGGCGCCGAATGCGGCGACCGATGCCGCCGGGCTCAAAACATGGACCAACGCGCGCGTCGGCAAATTTCAGCGGCTCGCGGATGTCGAGATCGTCGAGACGTTGCCGCGCAGCGCCATCGGCAAGGTGTTGAAGCGCGAGTTGCGCGACCGGCGGCTGGCCGCGACGAGTTAAGCGGCCGCGATCGATCGTCATCGTGCTGCCGCGCGTTTGATGCCACAATCTGACTGAGACGAACCACAACGGAGACACTTCATGGGTACGACCATCACGTTCAAGCGTCCGGACGGCAAGGATGCCAAGGGCTATCTCGCCAACGCGTCGGCCGGCAACGCGCCCGGCCTCGTGGTCATCCAGGAATGGTGGGGTCTGTCCGAGCAGATCAAGGGCCTGACCGATCGGTTCGCGCTGGCCGGTTTCGATGCGCTGGCGCCCGATCTCTACAAAGGCACCGTGGTGCCCTATCACGACAGCGACGCGGCCAACAAAGAGATGAACTCCCTCGATTTCATGGATGCGACGACGCAGACGGTGCGTGGCGCGGCGCAATATCTGTCGCGTAACGGTGCGAAAGTCGGCCTGACCGGCTTCTGCATGGGTGGCGCGGTGACGATCATCGGCGCGGCTAAAGTGTCCGAACTGGCGGCCGGGGTCGCGTTCTACGGCATCCCGCCGGAGCAGGCGGCGAAGGCCTCCGAGGTGAAGATTCCGTTGCAGGGTCATTTCGCCAACAAGGATGACTGGTGCACGCCGGACGCCGTCAACAGTTTCGAAAAAGCCTTGAAGGACGCCGGCAAGACGGCGGAGATTTTCCGCTATGATGCTGACCACGCCTTCGTCAATGAGCAGCGCGCCGAGGTGCATGATCGCGAAGCCGCCGAACTGGCCTGGGGCCGCGCCATCGCATTCTTCAAGAAGCATCTGGCTTAACGACGTGCCGCGCTTCGGCTAGGCTGGTCGCGGTTGCCTGTCAGGAGCACGTCATGCTGGTGTCCAGGATCGCAGATGATCGCGCCGTCCGCCTCTCGGCGGACGACGCCAAGCGCCTCGGGTTAAAGCAGCCTGACCAGGCCGAGCTCGGACTTGCCGAAAGCCAGCCGCAACCAGCGCTGATCACGGACCCTGCTGAACGCGAAGCGGCTGTCGAGCGGTCACCTCGCTTTCAAGACGACTGCCCGTCGATTTCAGGTTCGACCGCGACGACGCGAATGCGCGCTGAGTTGCCATGACCGTCACCATCTCCGATCTGCGGCAGCGGCCGGATTTTTTCGACACCGTCGCGGACCGAATCTGGCGGGCGTGGTGGAAGCGGCACGGCGTGCCGCTCGACTATATTATGGTCCGGCTGCGCGAAAACCTGGCGACGGCGGGATTGCCGATCGCGCTGGTGGCGCATCGCGGCGACGAATTTCTTGGCACCGCCTCGCTGATCGCCTCCGATCTCGACGAACGGCCACACTATACGCCGTGGGTGGCGGCGGTCTGGACCGAGCCGGAGCTCCGTGGACAGGGCATCGCGCCGGCGCTGATCGGGCGTGCGGTGGATGACGGCTTCGCGCTCGGCCATCAGCGGATCTTTCTTTGCGCCGCGCCGGTGCGCCGCGCGTTCTACCTCCGCCTCGGCTGGACGCCGATCGAGGAGGGCGTCGGCCCGCTGGAATTGACCGTGTTCGTCAGGCAGCGGCTTGACGCGGCCGACGCGCCATGATGTCTAGCCGGCCATGAGCACAACATTCCCAGCCCGGCTGTGGTGGCGCACCTCCTGAGAGGTGGCCGGTGCGATCTATTGCCAACAATCGTCCGAAGGCCGCCATCGCAGCGCGACGGCTTTCGGTTGTTGTCCTGTGTGGCGTTCCTCGACCAGGTTTCGTAAGAGGACGTCATGAACAGGACCGTATTTTCCCTTCCCCCCGAGAGCGCCTATGTCACCGCCGGCGGCCTCAAGGTCTCGCGGTTGGCGGAAGCGTTCACCGGCGGCAGCGCGCTCGACGACCTCATCGTCAAGCTCGATCGGCGGCGCGGCGTGGTACTGTCGTCCGGCACCACCGTGCCCGGCCGCTACGAGAGTTTCGATCTCGGTTTTGCCGATCCGCCGCTGGCGCTCGAGACGACCGGCGAGCATTTCACGCTGACGGCGCTGAACGCGCGCGGCGAGGTGCTGATCGCCTTTCTGTCCGACACGTTGCGCGAGCCCTGCGTGGTCATGTCCGACAAAAGCCAGGCGCGGCTCAAGGGCCATATCATCCGGGGCGCCGCGCCCGTCGACGAGGAGCAGCGCACCCGCCGCGCCAGCGTGATGTCGCTGGTCCGCGATATGGTCGCGCAGTTGTTCTCGTCCGACGATCCGATGCTCGGCCTGTTCGGGGCCTTCGCCTACGACCTCGTGTTCCAGATCGAGGACCTGCAACAGAAGCGCGATCGCGAAGCCGACCAGCGCGACATCGTGCTGTTCATCCCCGATCGGCTGCTGGCCTATGACCGCGCCACCGGGCGCGGCATGGTGCTGAGCTATGATTTCGCCTGGAACGGCGCATCGACCCACGGCCTGCCGCGCGCGACCTCCGACAGCATCTACGCCAAGACGCCGCGCCAGGGCTTCGCCGATCACGCGCCGGGAGACTATCAGCGCACCGTCGAGACGGCGCGCGCGGCTTTCGCCCGTGGCGATCTGTTCGAGGCGGTGCCAGGGCAATTGTTCGGCGAGCAATGCGATCGCACGCCGGCCGAAGTGTTTCAGCGGCTCTGCGTCATCAATCCGTCGCCTTACGGGGCATTGATGAATCTCGGCGACGGCGAGTTTCTCGTCGCCGCCTCGCCGGAAATGTTCGTGCGCTCCGACGGCCGCCGCGTCGAGACCTGCCCGATTTCCGGCACCATTGCGCGTGGCGTCGACGCGATCGGCGATGCCGAGCAAATTCGCCAGCTGCTCAATTCCGAGAAGGACGAATTCGAACTCAACATGTGCACCGACGTGGACCGCAACGACAAAGCGCGCGTCTGCGTGCCCGGCACGATCAAGGTGCTGGCCCGCCGCCAGATCGAGACCTATTCGAAGCTGTTCCACACCGTCGATCATGTCGAGGGCATGCTGCGACCTGGCTTCGACTCGCTCGACGCGTTTCTGACCCATGCCTGGGCCGTCACCGTCACCGGCGCGCCGAAGAAGTGGGCGATGCAATTCGTCGAAGACAATGAGCGCTCGTCGCGGCGCTGGTATGCCGGCGCGATCGGCGCCGTCACCTTCGACGGCGGCATCAATACCGGCATCACCATCCGTACCATTCGCATGAAAGACGGGCTGGCCGAAGTGCGCGTCGGCGCCACCTTGCTGTTCGACTCGGATCCCGTCGCGGAAGAAAAAGAATGCCAGACCAAGGCGGCGGCGTTGTTTCAGGCGCTGCGCGGCGATCCGCCGAAGCCGCTGTCGGCCTTCGCGCCGGATGCGTCCGGTT
>JAQGJY010000088.1 GCA_028290325.1 Tardiphaga sp. | reverse complement strand
GCCGCGCGCTCGATGGTCTGGCGCAACTGGTTCATGCAGGCGGATTTGCCGGTCAGCGTGCTCGCGGTCGGGGCCTGCTGCTTGAGCTCCTTGACCTCGCGCTTCAGTCGCGAGGTTTCCAGCGCGCGGGTCGCGACCAGAATCAGACGATCGGCCTTGAACGGCTTCTCGATGAAGTCGTAGGCGCCGCGCTTGATGGCGGCGACGGCGGTTTCGATATTGCCGTGGCCGGAGATCATCACGACGGGAAGCTCGGCGTGTTCAGCCTTGATGGCTTCGAGCAATTGCAGCCCGTCAAGCTTGGAGCCTTGCAGCCAGATGTCGAGGAAGATCATGCTCGGCCGGCGCTTGGCGATTTCCGCCAGCGCGCTGTCGCTATCGCGCGCGGTGCGCGTGCCGAAGCCCTCGTCGTCGAGAATGCCCGCGACCAGATCGCGGATATCGGCTTCGTCGTCGACTATCAGAATGTCATTCGCCATGCGTCACGCCTGTTGTCTCTGGGCTGATCCAGATTGCTGAATTGAGCCTCGCGCTTCATCTCTCTTCGTCTCGTCAGGCCCGGTCTCAGTCGAAAACCGGAAGCCACTTTTCTGCATCATGCCCTAGCTGCCGATCGCGACGTCTGCTTTGTGTTCGTTCGCCGTCGCGGCTTTTGGTTCGCCGCCCTCCTCCGGCTTCTGACCGGACATCGAAAACCGCAACCGCATCCATGCGCCGCGCGCGCCCGGCCTGATCGCCGAGGCGTCGTTGAGGACGATGCCGCCGCCGTGATCCTCGAGCACCTTGCCGACAATCGCCAGACCGAGTCCGGTGCCCTTTTCGCGCGTGGTCACGTAAGGCTCGAGCAGACGCGCCCGCGCGACTTTCGGAAGCCCGATGCCGTTGTCGATGACGTCGATCACGATGTCGTCGTCCTCGCGCGCGGCGATCACCTCGATCTTGCCCTTGCCCAGTTCTTCCGCCGGCACCGCCTCGATCGCCTCGGTGGCGTTCTTGATGATGTTGGTCAGCGCCTGCGAGATCAACCGGCGATCGAAGCGCGCGCGCAGCGGCTCGTCCTTGATCTCGGCTTCGAAATCGACGTCGGGATGGCCGACGCGCATCAGGAACACCGCCTGCCGCACCGTATCGGCCACGTCTTCGCCTTCGATGACAGGCTTGGGCATCCGCGCGAACCGCGAGAACTCATCGACCATGCGTCTGATATCATCGACCTGACGCACGATGGTATCGGTGCATTGTTCGAAGATCTGTTTGTCCTCGACGATGACCTTGCCGAATTTGCGGCGAATCCGTTCGGCGGACAACTGGATCGGCGTCAACGGATTCTTGATCTCGTGGGCGATGCGGCGCGCGACATCCGCCCAGGCCGACGTGCGCTGCGCGGCGACAAGTTCGGTGATGTCGTCGAGCGTGATGATGTAGCTGTCGCGCGATTGCGTCGTTTGCTCGGCGCTGACGCGGACCGACAGGTTGCGTTCGTGGCCGTCGCGCGTGATCGTGATCTGGCCCTGCACGAGACGCTGCGCGCCATCGCGGGCGCTCTTCATCATGTCGTCGAGTTCGGGCAGCACCTCGGACAAGGGATGCCCGAGCGTCTCGGATTCGGAGTGGCCGATCAGCTTCTCGGCGGAGCGATTGAGAATGCCGATGTTGCCGGAGGCGTCGACGCCGATAATGCCGGCGCTGGCCGATGACAGCACCGCCTCGATGAAGCGGCGGCGGCTGTCGATGACGTCGCTGGCGCTGACCAGTTCGTCGCGCTGGCTGCGCAGCTCCGTCGTCATCTTATTGAAGGTCTCGCCGAGTTGCGCGAGATCGCCTTCCGAGCGGCTGACCGGCACCTGGACATTCAGATTGCCGGTCGAGACCATATTGGCCGCGCCCATCAGGCGACGAATCGGGCCGACCAGCCAGTTGGCGAAGTTCAGGCCGATCAGCACCGACGACATCAGCACCGTCAGCGCGATCACCGTGAACATCAAGGCGAAGGCGACCTGAATGCCGAGCCGGCGCGATTCCAGTTCGGAATATTCCGCGACGCTCGCTTGGGTCTGGCGCAACTGCGCGACGACGCGTGGATCGAGCAGCCGGGCGACGTAAAGAAACGTGTCGTCGAAGGCGCGCAGCCGAATTACCGCCGCGACGTAATTGGCTTCGATGAAGACCGCGATCTGCGGCTCGGAGTCGGTCACGTTGGTCAGGAATTCCGGCGCCGGTGTCGTGAATTCCTGCTTGATGCCGGTCTGTGCCGAGACCAGCACATTGGCATCCTTGTCGATCAGCATCGCACCCGGAAGATTGCGCGACGCCGCGCTCAGCGTCAGTTGCTCCTGAAAGCTCTGGCGGTCCTGATCATACAGCGGCCGGCCGCGCGCGATGTCGTTGGCCATGCCGAGAATGTCGCCGCGAATGAGCTGGGCATGCTCGTGCAGATAGGCATTGGAGACGATCAGCGAGTTGCCGATCACTTCGCGCGTCGGGCCGGAGAACAGCCGGTCGAGGCCGCGATCGAGCGTGACGTTGGCGACGATCGAAACCAGCACGGCGGGGATCACCGCGATGACGGAAAACAGGCTGACGATCTGGACATGCAGCTTGGCCGCGGCGCGGCCCCGGCGGCGCGCCTGCACGACTTGCCAGACTTCGGCGACAATGATGCCGACCAGCAAGGCGACCGCGCCGGCATTGATCAGCAGGAAGGTGACGACCACGCGCGGCGTCGGCGCGATCGGGGTCAGGCCGTTCAGCACCACGAAGGTGA
>JAQGJY010000076.1 GCA_028290325.1 Tardiphaga sp. | reverse complement strand
GGCGGGCCAGCCATAGGCTTCCGCGACGGCGATATCGAG
Organism: Tardiphaga sp.; assembly: GCA_028290325.1. Lineage (GTDB taxonomy): Bacteria > Pseudomonadota > Alphaproteobacteria > Rhizobiales > Xanthobacteraceae > Tardiphaga. The sequence goes on along the minus strand of JAQGJY010000076.1, from coordinate 3,822 downwards.
CCGGTCGTGCAACTCCTTCAGGATCAGCACGAGACCGTCGTTGAAGATCGCGCGGTGCTTGTCGTCGAGCGCGTCAGGCGCGATACCCGCGCGCAGCATGTCCAGCACATTGTAGAGGCCGGTCAACGTCAGATGATCGTGCTCCGCCAGCATTGCCGCGCAGCGTTTCGGCGGCGGCCTGCACGTTGCGCCAGTCCTCGCGCAGCGGCTCGATGACGGTCGCGACCACGAGACGTTCGACATAAGCGCGCGGGGTATAATGCGCGCCCAGCCGCTTGCGCTCGTGCGGATCGAGCGCCTGCTCCAGCAGCGTGCCGAAGATCGCCGGATCGACATCCTTCCAACTATAGGAAGCGGCCTGCTTGAGCTCGCCGATTTCCTCGCGGCCGAGTGGCAGCGCGCGGCTGTTCTTGAAGAACGCGCCGTTGAAGCGGCGCACATCCTGCTGCAAGGCATGCGCGAAGCCGCCTTGGTCCATCGCCTGCCAAAGCTGCGTGACGATCGGCACGAAGGTGTCCGGCTTGCTCTCGCAGCGATGCAGGATGTCCTTGAACGAGCGCTGCGGCAGCAGCCCGACATCCTCGGCGAACATCGTGAACAGGCAGCGCATCAGAAACATCGCCACGTCGTTCAGCGGATGCTTCTGCGTTTCCAGCGCGATCGACACCTGCGCCAACCGCTTGGCGATGCTGCGCGTGACTTTCGCGGATGTCAGCGCGGGATCGAGCTTGGCGGGCTCGGTCCAGATCGCGTGAAGCCGATCGCGAATGTCGGGTTCGCGCAAATTTTCCATGTAGATCCGGAAACCCTGGCGATCGGGAAACTGGGTGTAGTTCTTTCCCTGTCCGGAAAAGTCCGCATAGACCTCGATGCAGTGGCCGACATCGCAGACCAGGAGAAACGGCGGCCAGCCATGCGATGCCGGCAACGCCCGCGCATAATCCTGCGCCTGCCGTTTCGCGTTGAGCATCAACACATCCCAGGCGCGGTCGGCGCCGCGTTTGCCGCTGGGCGGGTTCGGAAACAGAAAATCAGCCTGTCCCGGCGCTTCTTTCTTTCCGCCGCGATAGCGACTCTGCTTCGCCTCGAGGACAAAACTGTTTTTCTTGTAGAGATCGATGCGGCCCAGCGCGTCCCCATCATCGTCATGGCGGGTCACGAGCCGCTCGAACACGTAATCGTTGCGCTCATGGGTCGCGCCGGCCGGCTCTGGGCGCGGCACCTCGATCACGTCGCAAAGCTCGCTCAGGAACAGCGCGTAGTTGGCCCGCTCCTGCCCACCCTCGCCATGCTGCCATCGCGACAAAAAACGATCGACCCCCGCGGAAATATCAGCCTCCTCATATGATACAACTTATGAGGGTATTAAAACACGATTCGACCATAATACAAGCAAAAGTTGCAATTTATGATGGGGGGTGGGGGCGGACGTTTGAGGCGGCAACCCTAACGGCGGATGCCGGCGATCGCGAAAACCGCGTGTGCAAGGTCTGCTAAATTTGAGTGGTCAGTTGAACGCTTGGCAAAAAGGTTCCTGCGATAAGGAAGCGAAGCGTGAGGACAAGCCATGGTTGAAGCAGTAACAATACCCGCCCGGAACGTGATCGATTTCGCGGGCTATCGCGAGGGCCGCCGCGCGGCCGCCGTCATGGCGCAAGCGATATCGGCCCGGACCTGCTGCCATTGCGGCGCGCCGATGGGCGAGGGCGACCGCGATGAAGATTGCTCAAGCCTGGGCATCGGCGTGTCCCGCCCGGCGCCGCCGAAGCCGCGACGGATGTTTTGCGCCGAGTGAATCGCGATGACAGCGTTCGCAGGTCGTCCTTGCGCGCCATTCGAGACACCGGGCGCAATGACATTGATAATGACACTGATCTCGGCGTTTCGGCGGCTAAGCTAAACGTGCTGGCCGCCGTTGATGTGAATCTCCGCGCCGTTCACGTAGGACGACGTTTCCGAACACAGCACGTAGATGATCTTGGCGACCTCGTCCGGCGTGCCGAGTCGGTTCATCGGGATCTGGTCCTGCACGATCTTGTCGGTGCCCGGCGACAGGATCGACGTATCGATTTCGCCCGGCGCGATGGCGTTGACGCGGACGCCGACGCGACCAAAATCAGCGGCCATCTCGCGCGTCAGTGACGCCAGCGCTGCTTTCGACGTCGCATAGGCGGCGCCGGCAAATGGATGCACGCGCGAGCCCGCGATCGAGGTGACGTTGACGACCGAGCCCTTGGCTTTCTTCAATTCCTCGATCAGCCCGCGCGCCATCATGATTGGCGCGAAGAAATTCACGCGAAACACATGGCTCCAGGTCTCGACGTCGGTATCGACCGAACCGAGCCGCGTGCCGCCCTCGGCCTTCGGTGAAATCGCGGCGTTGTTGACCAGCGCGTGCAATTCGCCGCCGTCGAGCCGTTCGCGGATTTCGGCGATCGCGCGGGTGGTGTCGTTATGGTCGGCGAGATCGACCTGAATATGGTCTTCCGGTCCCGCGCCCCATGGGCACTGCTCCGGAAACGGATGCCGCGAGCAGGTGATGACCCGCCAGCCGGCGCTGGAGAAGCGAATCACCGTGGCATGGCCGATGCCCCGGCTCGCGCCGGTCAGGAGCAGCGTCCGCCGCGGGGCGTTGGAACCGGAGCTGGCCATCGCTTTGGGTCTCGCTTGGTTGGTCGCGTTCACGGGTACATCCGCGTCTTGCCCCATGCCGAATCCGGCGCGTCGCGCGTGAATTCGATGCGGTCGTGCAGCCGGAACGGGCGGTCGTGCCAGAATTCGATCCGCGACGGCGTAACCCGCCAGCCGCTCCAGCCCGGCGGGCGCGGCACCTCGCCGACGATATATTTGGCGGCGACCTTCGCGATCGCCTGCTCGAACGCGAAGCGGCTTTCCAGCGGCTGGCTTTGCTTGCTCGCCCAGGCGCCGATCTGCGCCTGCTTCGGCCGTGTCGCGAAATAGGCGTCGGCTTCCTCCGGCGTCACCGGTGTCACCGCGCCACGGATACGGACCTGCCGGCGCAGCGACTTCCAGTGAAACAACAAGGCCGCCTTCGGGTGCGCGGCGATCTCGCGGCCTTTCTGACTGGCGACGTGGCTGTAAAACACCCAGCCGTCGGCGTCGAAGCCTTTCATCAGCACCATGCGCACGTCGGGCAAACCGTCGCCATCGACGGTCGCCAGCGCCATCGCGTTGGGGTCGTTGGGCTCACTCGCGCTGGCTTCGGCAAGCCACTGCGCGAACAACGCAAATGGTTCGTCGGCGGCCGTAAAATCACCGGGCGTTAACCTGCCTGGGTGTTTGATGGAATCTGTCGTGTCCGTCATGTCCGGAGTTCCGAGTTGCGCTCGCCAGCGGTTGAAACAGGTCAGGAGTCGCTTGGTGCGCCAGCCCTATATAGGGCACGCTTGCGCTTTGGCCTATCGGCCTTGACGCCGGTCTGGAGCGCGCTCGCGGTGATTGTTCTCGGCCTGACCGGCAGCGGATGCAGCCTGTCGCGCGGCAGTTCGTCGTTCGCCGACCTGGAAGGTGACAAGACCATCACGGGCTCGATCAAGGCCATGCCCGCCAGGACCAGCGCGGGACCGACGGATGCGGATCTCGCTTTTGCCCGCAACGCGGCGTCGGACGTGCTGACCAAGGGCGCCAAGGATTCCAGCCAGCCTTGGGAAAATCCGGCGACCGGCGCGCGCGGGTCGGTGACGCCGATCGCGACGTCCTATGTGGCCGAGGGCAAGACCTGCCGCGATTTTCTCGCCAGCTATGTCAACGGCAGTTCGGAAAGCTGGCTGCATGGCGCGGCCTGCCAGAGCGGCCGTGGCG